>NZ_JBHXRU010000040.1:0-56115 GCF_042716255.1 Streptomyces sp. NPDC058662
GCGCCGGCCCCGCGGCCCCGCCGCGCCCGCCCGCCCGCGCCCCGCTGGTGGCCGCCGCCGCCCGGTCGGTCCGATACTGGAAGCGATGGACTGGTTCACGGCGCCCGGGTACTGGCTCGGCCGGCTGGTCTTCCAGCGGGCCCTGGCCGGTGTCTACGTCTTCGCCTTCGTCGGGGCCGCCCTGCAGTTCCGGGCCCTGATCGGAGCGCACGGCATGCTGCCCGTACCGCGGTACGTACGGCACGTGCCGTTCCGGCGCGCCCCGAGCCTGTTCCAACTGCGGTACTCGGACCGGCTCTTCGCCGGCTGCGCCTGGCTCGGCGCCGCGCTCGCCGCGGCGCTGGCCGCGGGGGCGGGGGACGCCGTGCCGCTGGGCGCCGCGATGGGCATGTGGGCGCTGCTGTGGCTCCTCTACCTCTCGATCGTGAACGTGGGCCAGACCTGGTACTCCTTCGGCTGGGAGTCACTGCTGCTGGAGGTGGGGTTCCTCGCCGTCTTCCTCGGCAACGCGCGGGTCGGCCCGCCGGTCCTGGTGCTGTGGCTGCTGCGCTGGGTGCTCTTCCGGGTGGAGTTCGGCGCGGGGCTGATCAAGCTGCGCGGGGACCCCTGCTGGCGGACGCTGACGTGCCTGTACTTCCACCACGAGACGCAGCCGATGCCGGGGCCGCTGAGCTGGTTCTTCCACCATCTGCCCCGACCGCTGCACCGGGTGGAGTGCGCCGCCAACCATGTGACCCAACTCCTGGTGCCAGTGCTGTTGTTCACCCCGCAGCCGGTGGCCTCGTACGCCGCCGCCACCGTCGTGGTGACGCAGCTGTGGCTGGTGCTGTCCGGCAACTTCGCGTGGCTGAACTGGCTGACGATCACCCTGGCCCTGTCGGCCGTGGACTTCACCGGGCTCGCGGGGGCTCCTCCGGCCGCCGCCTCCCGTCCGGCGCCCCTCTGGTACGTGGTCGTGGTCTGCGCGGTGACCGCGCTGGTGCTCGTCCTCAGCCGGCGCCCGGTGCTCAACATGGTCTCGCGGCGGCAGGTCATGAACCGCTCCTTCGACGCGCTGCACCTGGTCAACTCCTACGGGGCCTTCGGCTCGGTCGGCCGGGTCCGGAGGGAGGTGGTGGTCGAGGGGACCTCCGACCCGGTGCCGCGCGAGGACGGCGCCTGGCGGGAGTACGGCTTCAAGGGCAAGCCGGGCGGACCGCACGCGCTGCCGCGCCAGTTCGCCCCGTACCACCTGCGGCTGGACTGGCTGATGTGGTTCGCGGCGCTCTCGCCGGGCTACGCGCGGGACTGGTTCGGGCCGTTCGCGGAGCGCCTGCTGGCCGGCGACCGCGACACCCTGCGGCTGCTGCGCGACAATCCCTTCCCGGACACGCCGCCCCGCTTCGTCCGGGCCCGGTTGTTCCGCTACCGGTACACCACCTGGCGGGAGCTGCGCGAGACGGGCGACTGGTGGCACCGCACGCCGGAGCGCGTGTACCTGCCGCCGACCCGTCTCGCGGACGCGCCGCGCTCAGAGCCCGAGTAGGGCCTGCTCGCGCGCCGGGTCGAGGCCCGGGGCGGGCCGGTCCGAGCGCTGGGGCGCGACGCCTCCGAGTTCCCGGAGCCAGGTCCAGGTGTCGGCCACGGTCTCCTGCACGGGCCGGCACGTGAGGCCCGCGGCGACCGCCTTGGACACGTCGCCCCGGTGCATGGCGTCGTACGCCTCGCCCTCCGGCACCCAGACGGGGAGCTCCGTCCACGGCTGCACTCCGGCGTCCTGGAGCACGGCCGGATCGGTCCAGCGCAGTTCGGCGGCGCCGCCGGTGGTGGCGGCGCAGGCCTCCAGGAAGGTGCCCATGGTGGCGTGCCCGGGAGGCGAGACCAGGTTGTAGGCGCCGCCGAGCCCCGCGGCGGCCGCGTCGAGGGTCCAGCGTGCCAGGTCGCGTACGTCGATGTACTGGAGCGGCAGTTCGCGCGGTCCCGGGGCGAGCACCGGGCCGCCCCGGGCGGTGCGGTTCAGCCACCACGGCAGGCGGCCCACGTTCTCGTACGGGCCCAGGATCAGGCCGGCGCGCACCAGGAGGGCGCGGTCCCCGAAGGCGTCGAGGGCGGCGAGCTCCCCGCCCCGCTTGTCCTCGGCGTAGGCGACGGAAGCCGCGTCGGGTGAGCCCTCCACCAGCGGTCCGTCCTCGCCGATACCGGCCGGCGCCGGGTAGGCGTACACCGAGCGGCTGGAGACGTACGCGTAGTGCCCGGCGCGCCCGCGCAGCAGCCGGGCGCTGTCCCGCACGGCGGTGGGGGCGCCGCCCCAGGTGTCGACGACCAGGTCCCACTCCCCTTCGGCGAGGGCGTCGAGCCCTCCCGGCGCGGTGCGGTCGCCGTGCACGGCGGAGGCGCCGGACGGGGGCGCGTGGCGGCCGCGGTGGAAGACGGTCACCTCCCAGCCGCGGTCGAGGGCGTCCTCGGTGATGGCGCGTCCGACGAATTCGGTACCACCCAGCATCAGTAGCTTCATGCGCGTCAGCCTGCCGGGGCGGCGGCCGCGGCGGAAGCGGTGATCGCCGACAGCGATGACGCTCAGGGCGTACGCCTGCTGGGAACCCCCGACCGGCCCTCGCACCCGACACCCGGCCCCGGCCCCCGGCCTCCGGCCCCGCACGACGCCCCCCGCACGGATCGGTGCGGGGGGCGTCGGGTACGGCTGGGGTCCGGCGCGGTGGCGCCGGGGCCGTGCTAGTCGATGCCGCGCAGGATGTGCGACTCCGCCAGGTCGTCCTCGTAGCCGGCGAGGCGGATCGGGGCCGAACGGGCCCAGACCTCCAGGCTGCCGAGCTCGTCGGACCGGTGGGCGGTGCCCCAGCCCGTACGCTCCAGAACTGTCGCTTCGGGCTTCGTCGATTCAGTCACCGCGAACTCCTTTGTGTCGCGTAACCCGGCAGGCTGGCCGCGTGGCCGGGCAAAGGATGGGAGGGTCTCCGGACGCGGTGGCGCCTTGGTGAAGCGTGGCCCGGATAGGGGCCGTCTTGATGCCCCAGAGTACACATATGAGCGCACCCCCGCTCGATGGAACGGTAAAATTCACTCCTGTTCCTGAGTTTCACCGCGAGTTCGCGTAATCGTCAGCCGCACGGGCCACGTCGGTACGCCCGTACGGACCCGGCTTGCGGTAGGCGGATCGCAGCGGCCGGCCGCCCGTCCGACCGGCTGGGCGGAAGCCTCCGCGCACACCCCGACTCCCCTCCTTCGCCGGGGAGTTGAGGCCGGGCGGGCAGCGTCCCGGCAGCCGTGGCGGCGTTCCCGGCGGCGCCCGCGGACAGCGGATCGAGGCCGTTTCCCCTCTCCCGGGCCCGCCTTCGCACCTCAGAGAACCGCAGGTCACCGGCTTGGGGCGGGAGGCGGCGAAAATGCTCCGTCCGAGTGAGCGGACACGCCCGGCGGATCGTCGGCGTGTCGTCGGCGTGTCGCCGGGCCCCGCGCGAACGCGACCGGCCCCCTCGGGAAGGCCGAGGGGGCCGGTCGCGGACGCTCGCGCGGTCAGGCGCGGGGCGGAAGGAGGCGTCCCGGCGGTGCGCCGGGGCTGCGGGTTACCAGTTCGCGGGGGCGTAGTCCTTGAGGAAGACGCCGAAGAGGTCCTCGCCGGCCTCGCCCCGGACGATCGGGTCGTATACGCGGGCCGCCCCGTCGACCAGGTCGAGGGGAGCGTGGAAGCCCTCCTCGGCCAGCCGGATCTTGTCCGGGTGGGGGCGCTCGTCGGTGATCCAGCCGGTGTCGACCGCCGTCATCAGGATCCGGTCCTTCTGGAACATCTCCTGGGCGCTGGTGCGCGTCAGCATGTTCAGCGCGGCCTTGGCCATGTTGGTGTGCGGGTGCCCGGCGCCCTTGTAGCCGCGGCTGAAGACGCCCTCCATCGCGGAGACGTTGACCACGTAGCGGCGGCCGGCCTCGGCGGCCGCCATGGCCGGGCGCAGCTTGCTGATCAGGATGAACGGCGCGGTGGAGTTGCACAGCTGCACTTCGAGCAGCTCGATCGGGTCCACCTCGGACACCGTCTGGATCCAGCTGTTCGTGTCGTGCAGGTCCGGCACCAGGCCGCCCGCGTCGATGGCCGTACCGGCCGCGATCCGCTCCAGGGAGGCGGAGCCGGAGACCAGCGCGAGCTCGGTCACGTCCTGCGCACTCAGCTTCTCGCCCCTGCCGCTGGGCAGGGCGGCGACGCGGTCGACCGTACCGCTGCCGAAGGTGCCGATGACCTCCGCGGCGGGCAGCTCACCGGCCGGGAGCGGGGCGCCCTCGGCGGCGACGAGCTCGCTGTAGGCGCCCGGGGAGCGGCGCACGGTCTGCGCGGCGTTGTTGATCAGGATGTCGAGGGGGCCCTCGGCGGCGACCGAGTCGGCGAGGGCGACCACCTGCGCCGGGTCGCGGAGGTCGATGCCGACGACCTTCAGGCGGTGCAGCCACTCGGAGCTGTCCGGCATGGCCTTGAAGCGGCGGATCGCGTCGTTCGGGAAGCGGGTGGTGATGGTGGTGTGCGCGCCGTCGCGCAGCAGCCTCAGCGCGATGTACATGCCGATCTTGGCGCGGCCGCCCGTCAGCAGGGCGCGCCGGCCGGTCAGGTCGGTGCGGGCGTCGCGGCGCGCGTGGTTGAAGGAGGCGCAGTCCTGGCAGAGCTGGTGGTAGAAGGCGTCGACCTCGACGTAGCGCGTCTTGCAGATGTAGCAGGAGCGCGGGCGCTGCAGTATCCCGGCGATGGGGCCCTTGGCGGCGGTGGTCAGGGCGTTGCCCTGGGTCTCGTCGTCGATGCGCTCGGCGGAGCCGGTGGCGGTGGCCTCGGTGACGGCCTTGTCGTTGGCGGTCTTGGCGGCGCGGCGCTCCTGGCGCCGGCGCTGCTTGACCGTGCGGTACAGCCCGGCGGTGGCGCGGCGTACGGTGATGGCGTCGGGGTGGTCGACGTCGAGCTTGTCCAGCTCGTCGATCACACTGAGGCAGAGAGCCAGCCGATCGGGGTCGATGCCCGGCCCGTATGCGTGGTTGTCTTCGGTCACCGTCATGGCCGCTGCCGTTCCTCGTTCACTGGTCCGCATCCGCCTGCTGCGGAAGTCCCCAAAAGGGAAACTGTACGGATCCCCCGCGCCCGGACCAAAACCCGGCCCCGGGCCCCTCACCGACCGCGACCGCGCCACGACCCGGCGTACCGGCAGGAATAGCCCCGCCGGGGGGCGCATTGTGCAAGTCATGAGTGCGCTGGCGCTGTCGGTACTCCTCTGCGCGGTCTCCGCCCTCGCCTACGCGGGCGGCGCGATCGTGCAGGAGCGGGTCGCCGCCAGTACGCCGGACCGCCCGTACGCGCCGGTCCGCCGGGCCGCCTGGTGGGCGGCGGTCGCGCTGAACGGCCTGGGCGCCGTACTGCACGTCGCGGCCCTCGCGTACGGCCCGCTGAGCCTGGTGCAGCCGCTCGGGGCGCTCACCATCGTCTTCGCACTGCCGATGGCGGCCGTCCTCGTACGGCGCCGGGCCGGGGCGACAGCCTGGCGCGGGGCGCTGCTCGCCACGGCGGGACTGGCCGGGCTGCTGGCCCTGACCGGCGGGGAGGGGCGGGCGGCGCGGTCCCTCGGTGGTGAGGAGCGGATCCTGCTGCTGTCGGTGGCCGCCGCTTCGGTCGCCGTCCTGTTCGCGGCCGCCCACCGGGTGCACCGGGAGGTGGTGCGGGGAGTACTGCTGGCCACGGCCGCCGGTGCGTCCTTCGGCCTGGCCTCGGTGTTCACGAAGTCGGCGGCCGAGTCCTTCTCCCCGGGCGCGCCGGGCGTCCCGGCGGCGGACCTCCCGGCGATCGCCGTACTGGCGCTCGGCGGACTGCTGCTCTCGCAGGCCTCCTACCGGGGCGCGGGGCTGGCCGCGCCGCTGGCCACCCTGACCGTGGTCAATCCGGTGGTCGCCGCGGCGGTCGGCATCTCACTGTTCGGCGAGGGCTTCCGGTACGGCGCCGCCGGTGCGACGGCGGCGGCGGTCTGCGGCGTCCTGGCGGCGGCGGGCCTGGTCCTGGTCACGGCCGCGCCGCCGCACGGACGCGGGTCAGATGCGGACCCCGTGGGACCGGAGGTAGCCGAGGGGGTCGATGTCGGAGCCGTAGCCGGGTCCCGTGCGCATCTCGAAGTGCAGGTGGGGGCCGGAGGAGTTGCCGGTGGAGCCGGAGCGCCCGATGCGCTGCCCTCCGGAGACCTGCTGCCCGGCCTTGACGCCGAGGGCCGAGAGGTGGGCGTACTGGGAGTACCGGCCGTCGGTGTGCCGGATGACGACCTGGTACCCGTACGCCCCCGCCCACCCGGCCGAGACGATCGTGCCCGGGCTGACGGCCTTGACGGCGGTCCCGGTCGCGACCGGGAAGTCGACGCCGGTGTGGTAGCCGCTGGACCAGGAGGAGCCCGAGACGCGGTAGGCGGTGCCGAGGGCCGCGTCGACGGGCGCGGAGAATCCCCCCGTCGCGGGCTGCTCCCGCGCTGAGGTGTCCCGGGCCGGGGGCTTGGCGGGCTGCGCGGCGGGTTTGGCCGCGGGCTTCGGGGGGGCCGGCTTCTCGGCCGAGGGCTCGGGGGCGGGCTTCTGGGCGGGCTTCTGGGGCGGTGCGGGCGTGGGCGCCGGCGCCGTCCCGCCGGCCGCCGGCGCGCCGGGCTGCACCGGCTCGGCCGTGCGGGGCGGCTTCTCCGGGTTCGGGGCGGGCGGCGCGGTGGTGATCCGCAGGGTGAGGCGCTGGCCCGGGAAGATCAGGTCCGGGTCGGATCCGACCGTCGCGCGGTTGGTCTCGTAGAGCGCTTGCCAACCGCCGTCGACGCGCTGCTCGGTGGCGATGGCCGACAGCGAGTCGCCGGGCGCGACCACGTACGGGTTCGGCAGGACCGTGGTCCCCGTCGGGCGGGGCGTGCCGGCCTGCGGCGCCTTGGCCGGCGCGGGGGCCTGGGGGGTGGTCCGGCCGGCGGTCTGACCCGCCTGCCGCGGCGGGGCCGCCCGGTCCTGCTGCGCGGGGATCTTCACCTGCTGCGCGCCGACGGCCGGGGCCGGTCCGCCCCGGGTGAGCCCGGCTCCCTTGCCGCAGTGCGGCCAGGCTTGCGGGCCCTGCCCCTTCAGTACCTTCTCGGCCACGGCGATCTGCTGGTCCTTGGTCGCCAGGTCGGCCCGGGGCGCGTACGCGGTACCGCCGAAGGCCCGCCAGGTGCTCTGGCTGAACTGGAGGCCGCCGTAGTAGCCGTTGCCCGTGTTGATGCGCCAGTTGCTCGTGGACTCGCAGGCGGCCACCTTGTTCCAGGTGTCCACGGAGGCGGCGTGCGCGGTGCCGGCGCCCATGAGGGGCAGCGCGATCCCGGCACCACCGGCGGTGACGGCGAGCGAGGCCCGGTTGATGCTGCTCGGCTGATACCGGCGGTGCCGGCCCCGTACACGCATGGGAGCCCCCATCGAAGACATCAGGAACCGCACAACCTAACGTCGCGATCAAGGCATGACAAGAGGCGCAACAGGGCGCACGCGGACGGAACTTGGCCGCGAGCCGCGGGCCTGCGCAAACGCTCCGGGGCGGGCAAGCCGGGAGGGGACCTGTCGAGGCGGCACCCAGTGCCGGGGCCGGGCCTCGGTCGCCGGCGGTGCGCCGGCGGTTCGCATGCGCCGCGTCCCGTCCGGCGCCCGGACGGGGACGGGACCGGCGCAGCTCAGCTCAAGGGGCCGGGCTGCGGGATCGGGGCGGGTCCCGGCGGCGGGGGGACCGGGTCCGGCTCGGGTACGGGCCCGGGCACCGGCGGCGCGGGCCGCGGCATGGGCTCGGGGTCCGGGAACGGTCCCGGCGGCGGCGCCGGAACCGGGCTCGGCTCGGGCACGGGGGGCTGGGTCTGGTCTTCGCTGTGCACCATACGTTCCACCTTCCCGCGATCGGGGCGGGTACGCCCCCCGGACGGGGCCGTCCCGGGCACGGTACGGACCGGCCGGGGAACGGCCCCCGCCGTCAGACGGCTACGGCGTGGGGGCTGCGCCGCTGGTCCGTGCCCGGCACCGGGGCGGCCGGGTCCGTCCCCAGTTCGACGATCCGGTTGTCGCCGTCGACGTGCACCACGCGGGGCTTGAGCACCCGAGCCTCCGCGTCCTCGACCTGCGCGTAGCTGATGAGGATGACCAGGTCCCCGGGGTGCACGAGGTGCGCGGCGGCGCCGTTGATCCCGATGACACCGGACCCGCGCTCCCCCTCGATGACGTAGGTCTCCAGTCGCGCCCCGTTGGTGATGTCCACGATGTGGACGAGCTCTCCGGGCAGCAGGTCGGCCGCGTCGAGGAGGTCGGCGTCGACGGTCACGGACCCGACGTAGTGCAGGTCGGCCTGGGTGACGGTGGCCCGATGGATCTTGGACTTGAACATGGTACGAAGCATGCGAATACTCCCGATATGTCTGCTCCCTGCCTGCTCATTGCAGGTCAAGGGCGGTCTCCGCAGATTACAACCATTCGCATGTTCGGTCAGCTTCCCCAGGTCTTTCAGGACTCACTCCGACGCTCACGGCAGCGCTCGACCACGGCGATCGGCGCGGCAGCGCCGTGCCGCGCGGTGTCGTGGGTCTACGGCGGGTGCGCGCCGCCGCCGCGGACCCGGAACGGATCATGATCCGCTCCGGCTGCGCACCGGGCCTCGGCCCCGCGCTGCACGCCTGGCCCGGACAGGTGCCCGCACGGTGGCGTACAAGGACCCCGGCGCCCCGGCATGCACGGGCCTGGAGGCGACAGAGGCCGGAGCTGGGGGCCATGAGCAGCGAGCTGCTTAATGCGGTCGATTCCATGCATGTGCAGGATGCGCGATGGCGGTGATCGATCAACTATGGATCCAGATCGATCAACGGAGACTTCCGTCCCAGTCAAGGCCACCTGGCGTACCCGAACTGACTATGCTCGCCTCGCGTGTTGCGCTGCATTCACCGCGCGTCGAATGTCGCACTGCGCGCAGACGGAGCCCGGCCGCAGAGAGGCGTGACCACCGATGCGATCTCGAACCGGCCCGTCGGGCGAACCCATTGGAACATCTTTGCTCGGCCGAGCAATGTCCCGACTGTTCTTGTCGGCGCAATGCATCACGCCCAGTCCACTCATTCCAGACTGTTTAGGGACCCTTCGATGGTTCGTGCAGGTTCAACCCCTGGAGCGCTGCCACGTGCAATGGCTCCAGCATGGCTAATCCCCCCCGCCGCCCTGGCTGGGGCCTGCGTCGTGGCGCTGGTCTGTGTTTCCGCGCAGATACGCACGCCGGTTGCCTGGTGCGGCCTCGTCGCGGTCGTCCTGACGGCCATCACTTCGGCTGAGACGGCGCGCCGGACGCGCTCGGCAGAGGCGGCCCGCTTCGCGCGGGCGAACGCCGAGGTACAGCGGTACTACGCGCAACGCGAGACCGTGCTGCTCGCGCGCTTGTCCGATCAGCGGGCCACCACCGTATGGCTCGCCGAAGAGCTCCTTCCCGCGGCTGTCGCCCGCCTGCAGCAGGGTGAGCCCGTTTCGGAGATCCTGCAGTCCGTCCCGTTCGGGGGACATCTCGACAGCGAGTTCGCCGAAGCGCTCCGGGCAGCTCTGCGGACGCTCCTGGAAGCCGTGGATGCCGAGGAACGCACACGGGAATCGTCGCAGCGGGCCCTGGTGGCGATCGCCCGGCGGGTCCAGGCGATCGTGCATCAACTCGCCAAGGACCTGCGCGACATGCAGATCCTGCATGGCACGGATGTGGTGGTCTCCCATGGCCTGCAGGACATCGACCATCGCAATGCCCTGATCGGGCGCCTCGCGGCCAGCATCGCGGTACTGGGTGACGCCCGGCCCGGGCGCCAGTGGTCGAAAGCGATTCCGCTCTACGACGTCGTGCGAGGCGCCATGTCACGCATCGTGGACTATCCCCGCGTGAAGTTGCAGTCGGTGACAGAGGTCGCTGTGATCGGCCAGGGAGCCGAGCCGTTGATCCACCTGCTCGCCGAACTGCTCGATAACGCCACGACCTTCTCACCGCCGCACGCCCCGGTCGAGGTGACCGCGAGCGAGGTGCCCTCCGGTATCGCGATCGAGATCGAGGACCGCGGGGTCGGGCTCACCGAAGAGGTCCGCCAGCGCATCGACCGGGTCATGGCTCAGGCATCATCCGGTCTGGCGGACCTGGGCGAGGCGACGCAGCTCGGCCTACCCGTCGTCAGCAGGCTGGCCCGCGAGAACGGCCTCGACGTCGACTTGCGCACCTCCGCCTACGGAGGAGTGCGGGCCGTCGTGCTCGTTCCGCGGCGCCTGATCACCACAGTTCAGCAGCCTGCCCCGAAAGTCCAACAGTTCGCCCCGAGGCCCACGGGCGCACCGACCGTGCCGAGGCCGACGATGACGCGTGATGCCGCAGCAGATTCCGTCGAGGTCAAACAAACCCTCAATGGACTGCCGCAGCGGCGGCGTGAGTCGCCCGTCCCGACACCGGTCGTCCGCACAACCCCTCATCCCCCCGCCGCTTCGGCCGCCACCCCGGGAACGGCCGGCGCACCCAGGCAGCCGGGCCTGATGTGGGAGGCGTTCAGCGGCGAGAACAGACCGGTCACGGGTCCTTCCATCCAAACCAGCGAGCCATCAGACGAGGGTGAGTAACCGTGCCGCCACTGCTCAACATGGACTGGATGCTCAAGGAGCTTGCGGCCAGCGTCCCGTACGTGCGACACGTGGTCGTGTTGTCGTCAGACGGTCTATGCATCGGTCAAGCGAACACGGAGCCCGACACCGCTGACGCGATCGCGGCCGCCTGCTCGGGCATCCAAAGCCTGGCGAAGGCCATCGCGCAGAAGTTCCCGCACGGAAACGGCTCGACCCACATGGTCGGGATCGAAGTCGACGGCGGATACTTCTCCCTCATGGCGGCCGGACCCGGAGCCTATCTCGCGGTGCTTGCCGATGCGGAGGTGGACGCGGGGTTGCTGGGCGACCGCATGCGTACGCTGGTGGTCCGGATCGGTCAGCACATGACCAGCCCGCCTCGTGATGACATCGGGCAGGCAATGTGACGTCACAGAACCAGGACGCATGGGAAGAAGGAAGTCCCGTGCCGCTTTATGTCATCTCCGGTGGCCCGGGTCCCTCAGCCAAAGCCTTCAACCTGGTCACCCTCATCGCATCGAGGTCCGCACCCGAACCCGGAATGCAGCCCGAGCAGGCGGCCATTCTCGGCATGTGCCAATACCCGCTGTCGGTGGCCGAGATTTCCGCGTATCTCAGCCTGCCGTTCAGCGTCATCACGGTGCTGCTCTCCAAGCTCGTGGACCACGAGCGAGTTGAGGCCATTGCTCCCGTTCCTGTGGCGGCGGTCCCCGAACTTGGCCTTCTGGAGGCGGTGATCCATGGACTACGCAGGCTCTGACGCGGTCGTCGGCGGCCCCCGACGCTCGGCCGTTCTGCTGCCGCACGGCGCCAGAGGAGTCAAGGTCGTGGTGGTCGGCGGCTTCGGGGTGGGCAAGACGACCATGGTCGGGGCGGTGAGCGAGATCCCTCCCCTGACCACCGAGGAGACCATGACGCAGGCCGGCGTCGGGATCGACCACAATCCCGGTGCGGAAGGCAAGAACACCACGACCGTTGCTCTGGACTTCGGCCGCATCAGCATCAACGAGGAGCTGATCCTGTACCTCTTCGGGACGCCGGGACAGGAGCGCTTCTGGTTCCTCTGGAACGGCATCTTCGAAGGCGCGCTCGGTGCCGTGGTCCTCGTCGACACCCGCAGGATCGAAGTCTGCTTCGAGATCATCACCCGTCTGGAGGACCGTCGAGTCCCCTTCGTCGTGGCCGTCAACACCTTCCCCGATGCGCCGCAGCACCCGATACCAGCCCTGCGCACTGCTCTGGCACTCAACGAATCGGTGCCCATCGTCACCTGTGACGCACGCGACCGGTCGTCCAGTCGCGACACGCTGCTCTCGCTCATGGGCTACTTGTGTACCCTCGCCGCCGCTCAGGAGTCCGTATGACCGTCCCCTCCGACCACACCACCACGGAACCGGGGCTCACCCCGCCCCCGGGGTGCCCGGCCCACACCGCCACGGGACTCGACGCAGCGACCCCGCTCTGGGGCCCCGCTGCCGAGACCGACCCCATGGGCCTGTACGAGAAGTTGCGTGCCGTCCACGGTCCGGTGGCGCCCGTCCTGCTCGACGGGGACGTACGGGCCTGGCTCGTCCTCGGGTACCTCGAAAACCGTGATGTGGCAAGCCGCTCCACCCAATTCTCCCGCGACCCCCGCACCTGGCACGGCTGGAAGAGTGGCGAGATCGACGCCACCACCTCGCCGCTGGTGCCGATGATCGGCTGGCGACCCGACTGCGTATGCGCGGACGGCGAAAAGCACCAGCGCCTGCGCGGCGCGGTCACGGCCAGCCTCAACCAGTTCGACCAACGCGGAATCCGCCGCCACATCACCCGCTTCGCGCACCAGCTGGTCGATGAGTTCTGCGAGACGGGCAGCGCGGAGCTGGTCGGTCAGTTCACCGAGCACCTGCCCATGCTCGTTCTCACCCACCTGCTCGGAATGCCGGACGAGTACGGTCCCAAGCTCGTGCACGCCGCCCGGGACCTCTTCAAGGGCACCGAAACGTCGCTCGCGAGCAACGCCTACGTGCTGAAGACCCTTGAGCAGCTTGTCGTCGACAAGCGCGCGCTGCCCGGGCAGGACATCGCATCCGTGCTGCTGGCCCACCCGGCCGGCCTCACGGACGAGGAGGTGCAGCACCACCTGCGCCTCATCTTGCTCGCGGGCTATGAGACGACCTCGAATCTCATGTCCAACGTGATGCGAATGGTGGTCACCGACCCGCGGTTCCGCGGGTCGTTGGCCGGCGGCCAGATGACCTTGCCGGAAGCAGTGGAGCAAGTGCTCTGGGATGAGCCGCCGCTGATGGTGTGCCCCGGTCGCTGGGCCACCGGTGACACCACCCTCGGAGGGCAGGAGATCAAGGCGGGGGACATGCTCCTGCTGGGTCTGGCCGCCGGGAACGTCGATCAGACGGTCCGCCCGGACCCCTCGACCCGCGTGCACCACAACCGCGCGCACCTGTCGTTCAGCGCCGGCGCCCATGAATGCCCCGGCCAGGACATCGGCCGTGTCATCGCCGACGCCGGCATCGACATCCTGCTCACCCGGATCCCCGACATCAGCCTGGCGGTGCCCGAGGAAGAGCTCACCTGGCGCTCCTCCACCTGGTCCCGGCATCTGACGGCACTGCCCGTGAAGTTCGCGTCCCGCAGTCCGGAAGCCCATGACGTGCTGACACCGCTGCCGACCGCGCCACCGCCGAGCAGCGGCATTTCGACGGCGCCCCAATGGCCGCTGCCCGAACGGGAGTCGCCGCGCCCCACCGTCCCCCGCACCACGTGGCGGACGCGGCTGAGGCGCTTTCTGAGGAGGCTGTAAGCCTCGCAGCTCGCATCAGAACCGAACATCACAGCCGAGGAGGCTGCCGGACGGCGTGGGCCGGCAGCCTCCTGCGAGCTGGGCGAGCACCAACCACGTGTTCGCACCGTCAGGCGCGGCTCCTGAGTCGAAAACGGCTGTTTTGCCGGAACAGCAGGTCGTCCACAGCTCCCTGACCCGGGCGTTCGGCGTCTGTGGCCGGGCCGGACAACCCTCCTCGGCGGTGCAGCGCCCGGTGGACAGTGTCGACGTGGTGGGGCCTCATGACACTGAGACACAACGCCCGCCGGTGGGCACGGCGGCGGTGGAAGTCCGTTGCTCTTGGAACGGACCGTCTGCCGGCGCGTAACGAGGCGCCCCGGTGTACCACGCATGGAGGCCGGACAGGAAACTGCAAGCTCCCCGGAGCCACGACTCCAGCTCGATCCGTTCGCCGCGGTTCAGCCCGGCTCGCTGGACGACCAGGGGCAGTTCGCTCCGTGTGAGGTGCTCGAAGTGGCGCAGTCGGGCGGTCACCAGATCGGCGGCCGCATGCATCGCCTCCTGGACGGATATGCCCAGGGATGTCTGCAGGACTACGACGAGGTTGTTGACGTCGTGTTCGTCATGGACTTCCCGCTGATAGGAGGCAATGTCGTTCGCCATTCCCATGTAGTCCATGAAGGCGTCGAGCAACGCGCGGAAGGCTCGGTTGTGCCGGATCCGCTCAGGGATCCGTGCGCCGGTGGAGAGTTCCACGGAGTAGGGGGCGGTATAGGCGGCAAAGCTCTCACGGCGGAACTGGGCATACTCGATGAGATCCGGAACGCGGCCGGCGCGGCTGTTGGCCAGTTCCTGAACTCCCGCGTCGATGTACCTTGCCAGGGCACCGTTGAGGTCCTGCTGCCAGTGCGCCAGTCTCGGGGGGAACAATCCTTGCTGGAGGTCGGCCATGCCCCTTTCGACGGCATTGGTCGGCTCCGGCAACCGGGCGCCCGGCTCCGGCGGCAGGAAGGCATGGAGGCGGTCGGTGAAGGCTTGTGCGCCTGCGAGGTCGCCCGTCCGTTTGAAGGTGGAGGCGAAGTAGTCGTCCCAGGCCAGAGCCCAGAGGTTGAACCGGTGATTGAGCCGGAGGTCGGCGGGCGAGGCGTCAGGAAGAGCCCAGGCGGTCAGCCGGTCAACGGCCATGGCATGGAACTGGGACAGGGTCCAGATGGCCCGGGAGGCCGACGGCGCTTCGTCGCTGTCCAACATGCCCATCTCTCGCGCCCACGTCTCGGTCTCCTCGTGCAGGGCCGGCAGAGACGGATTCACCCGCACCGGGTACGGCATCCGCAGTATGGGCGGCTTGACGGCCTGCACTGTCATGAGATCCCTGCTTCCCTTTCGGCGCGTGGGTGGTGCGTGTGCCCCGGCGTGCCCTCCCGCGGCCGTGACGGGGATGCTGGTGCTCCAAAACGTGCGCCCACCCCGGCCAATCCGCAACCCCATGTAGCCGTCCCAGGACCGCGATTAGGGATGGTTTGCGGGTAATGAAACGATCCTTCTGGGTCAACTTGGCTCAAATTCGATCCCGAAGGTAGTCATGATCAACCAATGGTCGTCAGTCGGCATGCGCGAGCGAGCGGTCCCGATACGGCTCCGCACGGCGTGGGGGCCCGCCGCTCGCCCATCCGCGGCGAACAATATCGACCCGAAGCAGCTACGCGAGATGGCCCGCCTCAGGAGCACCGTGGCCTCGGAGCCCGGAACGCCTCCGGTTTACGGGTGCAGGGTCGCCTCGCCCTTGACGAGGATTCCCGTGCCCCGGCCCGAGCGCACGTCGACGGGCCCCGCGACCCGGACGCCGACCGGGATCACTGAGCTCTTTCAGGGTGGCCACTGATCGCGTGACGGGCCGGCGTCCCGCCCACGCCTACGCCACGGCCGTCGTCGATCACCAGTCCCGCCGGGCACCCGGTCTGCTGCGGGAGGTCGTCCCCGTGCTCGCCGACCGCGCCTGCATCGGGGCCGGCCCCTGGGTGACCACGCCCATCAGACGGCTTCCCGGCCAGGGGCTCACCACAACCCAGCAGACAATCAACCGAGCCCTGTCAGCGGCACGAGCACCGGTCGAACGAAGCATCGCGCGACTCAAGTCCTGGCAGATCCTCCGCCGGGCCCGCTGCAGCCCCAACCGGATGGCCGTCATCGCGGCAGCCGTCCTCACCCTGGAACGTCAACGCTGATGAATCTCATTGCCGTTCCAGGGTGAGGACGGATCGGCAATGGCCGTCATCCAGTTGGGAACCGTCTCACGACCAGACAAGTCGACCTTCGGTGAACCGACAGACCGGGTAGCTTCCATCGGCGATCCTCGTCAGCGTCTCCGCCACGGAGTCGAAATACTGGGCCATCGATTCGTACTCGCCCGCGACCGTCACCTCACCCACGAACCAGCTGCCGACGCGGCCGTCCCGCACATCGATGAACTTTCCCGTCCAGCCGTCCTGGTCCGACAGGAACGGGATCCACTCGTTACGCCAGAACGGATAGTCCGGCTGGTCCGCGGGGTCGAATCCACCGGGCATGGAGCGGTTCGCGTAAAGCCTCTCCATCGCCCGGATGCCCAGAAAGAAGCTTCCCTCGTCGGGGAACCCGTCGAAACCGCAGCATGCCACTTCGTCGTCGACGTCTTCCTCTGGCAGATCCAGATTGTTCTGCAACAGCCACGTCCGCAGGTCCCCGTGCAGGGAGATCCCCATCCGTTCCTCGGCTGCCGCGAGCATCTGCTCCGTAGCGGGCCCTGCCAGATCCGCGTGATCGGCCGGCGCGTGCTCCCGAAGAAGACTCATCACACACGACCAACTGTCAGCCACACTCATCGCCCTCTGCCCTCTCCACAGGAGCCTCAGCGAAGTGACCGCCCGCCATTTTTCACAGACAGCCCACTGTGCCCGGCGGGCCCAGCCGAGGAGCTTCCAGGACTCAAGCCAGGGCCACGGCCACTCCGCAGACGGGCCCGGGGCGGTCAGTTTCCGTACCAGCCGGCGGCGCCCGCCTTCTCGGCCGGCTCGAAGGCCTGGTGGAGGCCGACGAGCGCGGCGATCAGGCGGGGGTCCCAGCCGGGGACCAGAACCTCGAAGTCGTCGGCCTCCATGCCCCGGAAGACGATGTGGGCGCGGCCGGAGTCGTCGCGCCAGATGATGCGCCGGGGTGAGCCGATGCCGATGTCGTCCTCAACGACGACGGCGAAGACGAAGCACAGCAGGCTGAGCGGGAGCCCGAACGGCCACCACAGCGCCCACCAGACGAGGCGGCCCCGGTAGCCCCGGAGGACGGGGCCGGTCGCCGGCTCCACCGTCCACAGCTTCCGGCCCATGTGAAGGAAGCGGCGGCAGCGCAGCGAGATCCGGCCGAGCGGCACCCCGTACGGGTCCTCGACCCGGTAGACGGCCGGACGCCCGCTGAACCGCGACCCCAGAGCCTGCTCGGTGACCACGCGCGCGCTCGGGGCGTGGCCCTCGGGAACGATGTGGAAGGCCCGTACGGAGCGGCGCGCGTCCAGGGCCGGGGCGTCCGCGTCCCGGCACAGGCGGGCGGATCCACCCCCCTGCCCGTTCCGGTCCGCGCTGACAACCGCTGGTGGGGACACCGTGGCCACCACTTCGTAGGTCATTCGCTCCTGCGTCATGTCCTGCCTCTCCGTACCTGCCCCTGTCAGGTCCGATGATCTCACCGCGGTGATCGAGGACGGACCCGGAGAAAGCAGGGCGGCCGGGCGGGCGGAAACGTGGACGGGGGTCCGGAACGTGCACGGATCTGCGAGGGTGGAGGCCTCGGTGGGCGCCCGACGGCCGCCCAGGATCAGGACGGGGCCGAAGACGTGTCAGGACGGGTGGGCGAGGCGCACGGCAGTGACGAGAGGACGGAGGTGAGCACCCCGCTGTACCAGTTGAAGGCGGAGTTCTTCAAAACCCTCGGCCACCCCGTCCGCATCCGTGTCCTGGAACTCCTCAGCCAGCGCGAACACGCCGTCTCCGAGCTGCTGGCCGAGGTCGGCGTCGAGCCGGCCGCTCTGTCCCAGCAGCTCGCGGTACTCCGCAAGGCCAACCTCGTCCACACCCGCCGCGAGGGCGTCAGCGTCCACTACCGTCTCGCCGGCGACGACGTCGCCGAACTCCTGCGCGTGGCGCGCGGCATCCTCACCGGAGTCCTCCAGGGCCAGGCCAACCTCCTCGCCGACCTCACCTCCAGGCACCCCTGACTCCCCTGACACCGCATCCCGGCCGTCCGCCCCGATCAGGGCGCTCCCGCGGCCAGTTCTCCCGAATCCCCGCAGACGGGGCGGGTCTGTGGATAGCGTCGCGATGACAGGGCGGTGCGCGCGCAGCGTGCCGGCACACGCGAGACACGGAGGGCGAGAGCTCATGGCGAACGTGGAAACCGCACTCAAGGACATCATGGCCAGCGTCGAGGGCAGCCTGGGAGCGGCGGTCGTCGACTACACCAGCGGCATGGCCCTGGGCACCGCGGGCGGGGGGCGGGACCTCGATATGACCGTCGCCGCGGCCGGCAACACCGATGTGATCAGGGCCAAGGTCCGCACCATGCAGCATCTCGGCCTCGAAGACGAGATCGAGGACGTACTGATCACCCTCGGCGAGCAGTACCACCTGATCCTCCTGGCCAGGGGGCGGGGGAAGGAGACGATGTTCCTCTACCTCGTCCTCGACAAGCGCAATGCCAACCTCGCCATGGCCCGCCACCAGCTCCGGCGGGTCGAAGCGGAGCTCGACGTCTGACGCCCGGACTCCTCACGCACGCCCAAGAGTTGCATTTTTATGCAACTTACGACTTCGGATTCTTGTGAGATGCATACCGATGAGGGGCGGGCGTGTCACCAACCGCCCGCCCCGTGCGGCCCGCCGCCGGCGCGGAGGGAGGGGAGGCGGCGCCCGCCGCGCTCCCGTCCGGGGCGGCGGCCCGCGGGCCTTTCGGCGCGTTCGCCGGACGCGGTCTGCTCCGAACTCCGTTGTCAGTGGCTCCCCATAGTGTGGATACATCGCTCGGGGAGCCTCGGAGAAGGAGCAGAACCATGTCCGCCAACAAGATCCAGCACAAGGTGAATCACGTCGCGCTGGTAGTGGACTGTTCGGGTTCCATGCATCAGCACCAGAATCAACTCATCCGCGTCGTGGACGAGTTCGTCTCGGGTTTGAAGGCCGAGTCGGACAGCCTCGGCCACGAGACCCGGATCAGCCTCTATTCCTTCGACCACAGGGTGGAGAATCTGGTCTGGGACATGGATGTGAAGCATCTGCCGTCCATGCGCGGTCTGTACAAAGTGAAGAACGGTGCTACGGCGCTCATAGAGGCCTCGGTGAAATCCCTCGACGACCTGGGCCACATCTGGGAGGAGTACGGCGAGCACAGCTTCCTCCAGATCGTGGTCACGGACGGGGAGGAGAACGCCTCGGGCGGCGACAGGCGGCACGACGGCGACATGGCCGTCCTCGGCCCGTGGCTGGACAGGATCGCGGCGAAGATGGGGGCGCTCCCGGGGCACTGGACGTCGGCGATCCTCGTCCCGAACTCCCTGGCGAAGCGGACCGCGCAGAACTACGGCTTCCCGGCCGGCAACATCGCCATATGGGACGCGGATTCGCAGGAGGGCGTCGAGGAGGCGATAGGCACCGTGCGCGCCGCCGCCACCAGCTTCCTCCGCGGCCGCGAGCAGGGCGTGCGCGGTACGAAGAACCTTTTCGCGGTCGGCCAGGACATTTCGGTGGACGATGTGCGGGCGAAGCTCGAACCGGTGCCCGCCGACAAGTACCGGCTGCTGAAAGTCGATACGGAGGTCGAGATCCGGTCCTTCGTCGATTCACATCCGGGCGTCACGTACGAACGCGGATCCTGCTACTACCAGCTGGGCACCCGCGTGCAGGTTCAGCCCGACAAGGAAGTCATCGTCGTCGAGAAGGACACCGACCGCGCGTACACGGGCGACGCGGCGCGCAGCCTTCTCTTCGGTACGGGAATTCAGGGCACCGTTTCCGTCAAGGCGGGCCGCAATCCCAAGTTGGAGGTATACGTGCAGAGCCGTTCGGTGAACAGGAAGCTCAAGCCGAAGACACGCCTCCTCATCATGCTCTGACCCCCGCCCCGGCCCGCGCCCGCCCGCCGGGGGCGGGGGCGGCCCGGGGGCCGGGGGCGTGCGGGCAGTCATCGGGAATCGGCACGGTGGAACTGGGGTCGACCGGGAGGCGTCGCGCCGTAGACTTCGGCATCGAACACCCCCGGCGTCCGGCCGTCGCGCGCCCCTCGGGCAGGAGATCGTATGCAGGACCCTTCGGGCTCGATGGAGGTCTCCGATCAGGCGGAGAGCGGTCGGCGCACCACCGCAGACTCACCTGGTGGGGGCGCACCCGGCGCGGACCCCGACCCGACGACGGCGTCGACGGTCCTGGCGGAGGTACTCCCGGGGATCGCCGTCGTCTTTGGCGAGCTTCCGGCTGAACTCAAGCCCGACCTGATCGACTTCGGACTCGTACCTGCGGCCGACCGCCACCAGATCTGCACAGTCCTCGCCTCGATCGGGAACACGGCGACCGTGGCCGGCAACCTCGGAAGCGCATTCTCCGGCGCGCAGGGGCTCTACCGGCTCAGCGACGCTACCCAGGCCCTCCTGCGGACCGGTGCAGCGCTTGCCGTCAAGGACGGCGCGAACCTCGGAACGGTGATCTCCTCCAGTGGGCTGGCCCAGGCCCGCTTCATCCCCGTGACCGCGGTGAGCGCGGCGCAGGCCGCGGCGGCGATCGGGCCCGCGCTGGCCATGGTTGCCTTGCAGATGCAGCTGAGCGAGGTCACGAAGCTCGTCAGAACCAACATCGCGCTGACGAGCCAGGTCCTCGCGACGGTCCGGCGCGAGCAGTGGGCCGAGCTGACGGCGCTCGTCGCCACCGTCGACCACGCGGTCGACCGGGCACGGGAGGTCGGATCCGTCCCGACGTCCCTGTGGGACATCGTCGCAGGGAGTGAGGCGTCGCTGCGCAAGCAGCGCGACCTGTACAGGTTGAACGTCGGCACGCATATCGAGCAGATCCATCGGGTCGACACGCGGGGCCGCCGCGAGTACCTCGACGCGAACGCCGAGGCGATCCTCTTCGACGCGAACGCCCTCCTTTCTTCCGTCAAGGCGTGGACCGGCTGCCAGGCGCTGCACGCCGCGCGGGCGAGAGCCGCCGGCGCGGAGGACCCCGGCGAGGCGCGGCTCGCCGACGCCATCGTGCGCCGTACCGGCGAGGAGCTGGACGCCGCCCTCGCCGAGACGACCGGCCTCGTCGACGCCCTGACGCGGGAGCTGCGCATCATCGCCGAGCTCCCCGGGCGCGACACCCTGCCACTGCCGGGGAAGCGCAAGGACTCGGCAGCGGCCCGCCGGGCATCCGCCGGCATCCTGCGGGCGATCGAGCCTCTCGCCGACGCCCTCCGCCCACCGGCCCCTCCCCAGGAGGTCCCGGACACGGTCTGCGCACCCGCATCACTGGATCTCACGCCGTACCTTCGCATCCTGCGCTGGTTCCTGGAGGACGGCGAGACCCTGCGCGTCCTGGGCTTCCCGGAGCAGCTCGACGCCGCCGGCCCCCTGTCCGCGATCCTCAGCGGAGCGAAGGAGAAGCTGGCGGCAGCGAGGGACAAGGCGGTGACGGCGAAGACACTGGTCGCCGTCACGGATCGCCGCGTCATCACGGCGAGGGCGAGCACATTCCTTGAGCAGGGCGAAATCCGGCAGGACATCCCGGTCGACCAGGTGCGGTACGTCCGGTCAGCGGCCACGCAGGACAGGGGCAGGCGCTTGGCGATCGACCTCATCACGCGCGACGAGAACATCCGATGGCTCTTCAACGCCGACGTCGACGACACGCATGTGGGCGCGCTCGCCGCCGTGCTCGCCGAGTCGATGACGATTCCGGATGTCGAACGCGAACAGCTGCGCCGGCGGCGCCCCGTCCCCGTCGAGACCGGACCGACGGGCGGAAGTACGGAAACGCCGTCCGCGGCTGAGCAGCTCGGGGCAGGCCGGCTCGGGTAGTTCGGTTGTAGCGCGGCGTCGGTAGTTCCGCGTTGGCCGCGTCATCCGCGGTGGGCGGTGCGGCGGGGGCCGGGGGGTCAGAAGTCCGCTGTTATCAGGGGGTGGGCGGTGGCGGGGCCGTCTATTGCCTGCTCCGTCCAGATGGTCTTCCCGGTGCTGGTGAAGCGGCTGCCCCAGCGGTCGGTGAGCTGGGCGACGAGGAAGAGGCCGCGGCCTCCTTCGTCCGTCTCCCGGGCCCGGCGAAGGCGCGGCTGCGTACTGCTGGAGTCGGTCACCTCGCAGACGAGCACTCGATCCCGGATGAGCCGGAGTCCGACCGGGCCCGCCGTGTAGCGGATCGCGTTGGTGACGAGTTCGCTGGCGACGAGCTCCGTGACGAAGCCCAGATCGTCCAGCTCCCAGGCGGCGAGCTGGCCGACCACGAGCTCGCGGGCGCGTGAGACGAGGGACAGGTCGGCCTCAAGCTCCCACGCGGCGACGCGGTCGGACGACAGGGCGTGCGTGCGGGCCAGCAGCAGCGCCACGTCGTCGGCCGGGTCCTGGGGCAGCACGCCGTCGAAGAGGCTCTGCCCGAGTTCGCCCAGGCTCCTGGCCGGGTCCGCTCCGGCGAGCGCGCTCCGCAGGCGCTCCATCCCCTCCTCGATGTCACCGCCCCGGCCGGCGACGAGCCCGTTGGTGAAGAACGCCAGCATGCTTCCGGGCCGTACGTCGAACTCGGCGACCTCGAAGGGCACTTCCCCGACGCCCAGCGGCGGTCCCGGTGCCATGCCGACGAAGGCGGGGTCCTCGCCCGGCGTCAGGAGGGCCGGCGGCGGATGCCCCGCGGTGGCGGCGGAGCACGTCCTCCCCACCGGGTCGTAGACGGCGTACAGGCACGTCGCGCCGAGCACCGCCGTCTCGGAGCGGGACTCCGCCGACGTCCCCTCGCCGGAGAGACCGAGCACCAGGTCGTCCAGGTGGGTGAGGAGCTCACCGGGATCCAGGTCGAGGTCGGCCAGGGCCCGCACCGCCGTCCGCAGCCGCGCCATGGCCGCGGTGGCGTCGAGTCCGTGGCCGACGACGTCCCCGACGACGAATCCGACGCGCAGGGACGGAAGGGGGATGACGTCGAACCAGTCCCCGCCGACCCCCATGCCGCGACCCGCCGGCTGGTAGATCCCCACCGTCTCGGCGGCGGTGAACTCCAGGGAGGAGCGCGGCAGCAGGCTCCGCTGCAGGGCCACCGCGGACCGGTGCTCCCGCGTGTACCGGCGCGCGTTGTCCACGCCGAGCGCGGCCCTGGAGACGACGTCGCGCAGCAGGGCGGTGTCCTCCTCGCCGAACGCGGAGGGCAGCTGGCCGCGCCAGACCGTGACGCAGCCCAGGACCAGGCCCCGCGCGAAGAGCGGCACCGCCACGGAGGAGTGCACGCCGTTCGGGACGAACAGCCGCAGCCGCTCCGGGTCGACGTCGAGCCGCTCACGCAGCGCCGGGACGTCGGACACCAGCACGGGCCGCCCCTCCAGGAGAGGGCGCATCACGGCACTGTCCCCCACGGGCGGGAGGGCCTCGCCGACCGCCAGGAGCTCCTCCGCGGAGATCGCCGGGCTCTGCGCCGAGGCGGTCCGGCGCAGGCGTACGTCCCCGCTCGCGTCGAGGTGCGCGGGCTCGTCGCCGACGAGTACCGCCTCCGCGATGTCCACGGTCGCCAGGTCGGCGAAGTCGGGGACGAGCAGGTTCACCAGGGCCTCGGCCATGTCCGTCACGTCGAGGGAGGTACCGATGCTCGCCGCCGCGGCCCGGGAGAGCCCCGTCCGGCGGCGCTCGGCGTCGCGCGCGGACGCCTCGGCCGCGGATTCGGCCGGTGTGATCAGGACGAGCCACCGCACCTCGGCGGCCGTACCGCCCGCCGCCCGCTCGCCGAGGCGGACCACCTCGTAGGAGACGTGGTCCGGCGGGGTCGCGGGATCCTCCGTGTCGTGCCCCCCGCCGTGCGGGAGCAGGGTCCGGAGGGCGGCGCACGGCTGTCCCGGCACGCATCCCAGCAGCGTCGCCGCCGTACCGGAGCAGGCCACGACCACACCCTCGTCGTCCAGGACGACCGCTGCCGTGTCACTGACGTGTTCCGGGGCCCGGCTGGGGCCGCCGTACTCCGCTTCGCGGTGCTCCGCTTCGCGCATGTCGCCTCCACACGGCGTGGCTTCCAGTATCTCCCTACCGGGTCGGACCCGGCGACCGGGCGCCGTCCGAGCAGGCCGCGGGCACCGGCACGGGCGGTACGGGCACGAGCGGTACGGGCACGAGCGGTACGGGCACAGGCGGTACGGGCACAAGCGGCACAGGCACGTGCGGCGGAGCCGCGCGCCGGCGGAGCGTGCGGGGCCCTCGCGGCACGCGTACGGTCGTCAGCCCCCGGTATTCGAGAAGTGCTGGTAGTCGGGGTTGGACCAGTGGCCGCCCCAGTGCCAGCCCTCCGCCTCGAAAGCCCGCGTGAGGGCGTCGCCGGCGCGGATCATGCCCGGGACGGCACGGGCGCGCCGCAGGTGGGGACGGCCGGCGGGCGGGAAGACCACGCCGTACCGGTCCACGTACGGGTTCTCCACCGGGTTGACGTCCACCGCGTCGCCGTGGGCGTGCCGCGAGAGCCGGGCGGCGTCGCCGGTGACGCGCCGGCAGTTGAACGCGGAGGTGTTGTCGTCGGCCATCGACCGCGCGTCGTCGCCCCCGTACGCCGCCGTCGACCGCATGCGGCGGATGGGGAAGCGCGCGTCGAAAGCCGCGCCGAAGACCCGCAGCAGGGGCCGTACCACCCGCTCGTGCGCGACGAGTTCACCGCGGTGGACCCTGCCGTCGAAACCCCAGTGGTTCATCCGGATCAACCGCAGCCGTTCGGGACCGACCGGGCAGCCCGCCCGGTACGTGGCGCCCAGCACCTCGGGCGTCACCCTCGCCACCTCGGCGGCGATACCCCCGCGATGGGCCGGAAGGGCCGCCGTGGGCGGGGGTGCGGTCGTGCGGGAGCACCCGGTCGTGCAGCCGAGGGAGACGGTGCACAGCAGGGCCAGCGCTGCGACGGCAGGAGGGACGGGGCGCACCGCACCACGCTAGACGGGGCCGTCGGGGGCGGCGCCGCGCAACACGCGGAACGGGCCCGCGCGCACCGGCGGAACGGGCCCCCGTGCACCGGCGCACCGGGCCGCCGCGCGCACCGGCGTACCCGGCCACCGCAGTACTGCGCCCGCACGCCGGCACGTACCCGTAACCGACGGGGCACCGGCGGGTTAGCAGCACGGAGATCACCCACCCGACATCCGAAGATCTCCGACGCGCGCCCCGGGGCGGCGGGCAGCGGCCCGGCCGGGGCGCTGTCCCATGCCCGGGAGATCTCATGGCGCGGCAGCACACGACGTCCCTCCGGCAGCTGCTCCGGTACCGGTTCGACCATCTCGTGGCGGGTGGCACCACGGCGCTCATCGGATGGCTGGCGCTGGCCTGCCTCGCCGTCGTGGTCCCGGCGAGCGCGGTCCTCGTCTGGTCCGACCGGACTCCCCCGACCACCCTCTCCGGCCGGCTCACCGCGGTGTGGGTCAGCGTCGGCCAGACACTCAAGATCGGGGGCGCGGTCGGCTCGCCGCTGTACGTGCTCGCCTCCGTGTCACTGGCCCTGGTCGCCCTGCTGTTCGTGTCTACGCTCGTCAGTCTGATCACGACCGGTATCAACAACCGCATCATGTCCCTGCGGTTGGGGCACTCCACCGTGCTGGAGTCCGGGCACACCGTCGTCCTGGGGTGGTCCGACCAGATCTTCCCCGTGGTCGGGGAACTCGTGACCGCCAACGCCAACCAGCGGCGCTCGGCGATCGCCGTCCTCGCCCCCAAGGACAAGGTGGAGATGGAGGAGGAGATCGCCACGCACGTCCCCGACACCGGCAGGACCCGGATCATCTGCCGCACCGGCAGCACCACCGACCCCACCGTGCTCGCCCGGGTGAGCCCGGCGACCGCGAAGGCCGTCCTCGTCCTGCCCCCGAGCGGGGATGCGGGCGACGCCCTCGTGGTGAAGACCCTGCTCACGCTGAACGCGGCTGTCCCCGGATCCGGCGGGGACGCGGTGCTGGTCGCGGCGGTGCGGGACACCCGCAACCACCGTACGGCCCGGCTGGCCGCCGGTCCGGGCGGGCACGTCCTGTGCATGGACGACATCGTCGCCCGGATCCTCGTCCAGACCGCCCGCCGACCCGGACTGTCGCTCGTGTACCAGGAGTTACTGGACTTCGAGGGTGACGAGTTCTACCCGGTGGCGGCCGGGGCCCTCGTGGACCGCACCTTCGGCGAGGCCCTCCTGGCGTTCGCCACGTCCTCGGTGGTCGGACTGCTGCGCGCCGACGGCGAGGTCGCGCTCAACCCGGAGTCCGGCACCAGGATCGGCGCGGGCGACCGGCTCGTCGTCGTCACGCGCGACGACGACACGGCCGTACCCGCGAACACGGCGGCCTGGGTCGACGAGAACGCGATCGTCGCGGCCGCCCCGCGGGTCCCCCTCGCCGAACGCCTGCTCCTGCTGGGCTGGAACCGCCGCGCCCCGCTCGTCGTGGAACAGCTCGACCAGTACGTCAGCCCCGGCACCACGTTGGACGTGGTGGCGCTCGGCGGAGAGGCGACGGCGCGCGGCGCGGCCGGCTCCGCTTCGGGCCGACGGAACCTCGAAGTCTCCTTCCTTGAGGGGGACATCACCGATCCGCGGGTCCTGGACAAGCTCGACGTCCCCTCGTATGACGGTGTGATCGTCGTGGGTGAGCCGGGGGACGCGGCGGGAGCGGGGCCGGCGGCGGGTCGGGGGGCGGCGGCAGCGGGGCCGGAGGCCGACGCGGACGACCGGACGCTGGTCGCCCTGCTGCACCTGCGGGCGATCGCGGAGGCCTCGCGCCGCGAGCTCTCCCTCACCACCGAGATGTCCGACGACGGCAACCGGCTGCTCGCGCCGGCGCGTGAGGGCGCGGACTTCATCGTCAGCGGTCGGCTGATCAGCCTCCTGATGACGCAGATCTCGGAGAGCGGGTACCTCGCCCGCGTCTTCGAGGAGCTGTTCAGGGCCGAGGGCAACGAGCTGTCCCTGAAACCGGCCGCGGACTACGTGCGGACGGACCGCGAGGTCACCTTCGCCACCGTCGTCGAGTCGGCGCGCCGCCGCGGCGAGTGCGCGGTGGGCTACCGGCTGCGCGCGCGGGCCGCGACGGGACCCGATCACGGGGTGCGGATCAACCCGGACAAGCGGCAGGGGGTGCGGTTCGGCGCGCAGGACTGGGTGATCGTGCTCGCCGCGGGCTGACACCCGGCCGGCGGGCAGCCTGCGGCGAGCACCGGCCGGGGAGCGCGCGGGGGGGCCGGGGACCCCCTACGGAGGCCGGGGAGCCGGGCCGGGGCCGGGAGCCGGGCCGGGGGCGGGAGCCGGGCCGGGGCCGGGAGCCGGGCCGGGGCCGGGAGCCGGGCCGGGGCCGGGAGTGCCCGGCCCGGCACGGGCCCGGCACGGGCCCGGCACGGCGAACCCCAGCAGGGGCCCGGGCCGGGCCGGCCCGGCCCGGGCCCGGCACGGCACGGCGAACCCCAGCACGGGCCCGTGCCGGCCCGGCCCGGCACGGCGAACCCCGGCACGGCGGGGCCCGGCACAGCAGGCCCCGGCGCGGCTCCCCGGTGCTCACTGCGCCGCGTGCACCTCCAGCGCCGTCCGGACCGCCGACTCCAGGGCGCCCTCGATCCAGGCGGGCTTGACCGAGGTGTGGCAGCCGGCGAAGTGCAGGTTCCCCTCGGCCGCGCGGACGTGCGGGAAGAGCTCGGTGTGCTGGCCGGGCAGCAGGACGGAGGCCTCACCGTAGGCGTACGGGTCCCGCATCCACGACTGGGTGCGCCCGACCCCGGTGTAGAACACCTCGATCCGCTGCCCGAACACCTCCTGCACCCCGGCGAGGGCGCGCGGGTAGCGCTCCGCGTCGTCGAGGGAGTCCCACTTCAGCGCGTCGTCCGCCCAGCTGTAGGACGCGAGGACCACGCCGCCGGGGCTGCCCTCGACCGGGTAGGAGGGCTGGAACATGAAGCGGTTGGGGTTGTCGGTGGCCGAGCCGCCGCCGATGACTCCCGCCGCCTCGGGCTGGTCCCGGGCCACGACGCGGCTGGCGGCGTAGTGCGAGCGCTGACCGGCGGAGATGCGCCCCTTGGGCACGGAGGGGTGGGCGCCCAGCATGCCGCCGTCGCCCGAGGTCCGGCCCAGCTGGTACTTCTGGTACAGGCCGGGTTCGACGGCCTCCAGTTCGCGCTTCCAGTCGGCCTCGTCGAACTCCCACCAGCGGCGGCTGAACTCCAGCAGCACCTTGGTGGCGGCGTCGTAGTGCAGCTCGGTGACCGCGCGCCGCTTGCCGTAGGAGAGGGCGGGGGTGACGGGGATGTGGCGCAGCCCGGAGAAGGGCACCGTGATGATCGCGGTGTCACCGGTGAAGGTCTCGCGGCGCACCGGGGCGCCGTCGCGGCCCTCGGAGACGGTCTCGACGGTGACGCTGCCCGGGGCGTGCGTGATGCGGGTGGCGCGGCGGTCGAGCCGGACCAGGTCCTTGACGCGGGCGTAGAGCGCGTCGGCGAGGGTGGCGGTGCCGTCGGGCAGTTCGAAGAAGGCCGTGTCGGGGCTGATCAGCGAGGAGCCGATGAAGCTGTGCACGAAGGCCAGGTGCAGCCGGGAGGTGAGGTTCTCGACGGTTCCGACGAGGTCGATGGTCCGCTCGTCGATCTCGGCCTCCTCGGTCAGGAAGCGGTACATCGACATGTGGCCGTAGCGCTGGATGACCCGGGCCCAGCCCTCGACGAGCTCCCTGTCCTTCCTGCCCTCGATCTCCTTGCGCACGGGGGCGAAGGCGTCGCGGACGATCTGTGCGGCCGGCAGCGCCTCGTAGGCCGCCGGGACGCCGAAGGAGCGGTTGAGGGCCTGGGGGCTGCGGGCGTAGTCGGCCCGGCGCACGCGGATGCCGTTGACGAAGATCCAGGTGCGGTAGGCGGGGCGGCCGGACGCGTCGACGTCGACCAGGTGGAAGCGCCGGCGCTTGAGCCCGAGGCTGTCGATCAGGCCGGTGACCAGCGGGTGGCTGTCGGGGATGCGCATCGCACCGGCCTCGGCGTACTGCTTGGGGTCGGCGAAGGCGGGCGCGGACTTCTCGTGGCCGCCGGTACGGAAGGTCTTGATCCGGCCCCCGACCCGGTTGCCGTTGGCCTCGATGACGGTGACCCGGTGCCCGGCCTCGCGCAGCAGGTGCGCGGCGGTGAGCCCGGCCGGGCCGGCGCCGACGACCAGTACCTTCTTGGCGGGTCGCCCTGCTCCGCGGCCCCGGGGCAGACCGTTCTTCAGCAGTACGTCGGCGTAGTGCGGCACCAGCGGCCGGTCCTCGTCGTCCCGGACCAGGATGGCGCGGGCGATCGTGAGGCAGGTGTCCCAATCGGGACGCGCGGAGCCGGACGGCGCCCGCGTGGTGGTGCCGGCGGACGCGGCGGCGACGCTCAGCGCGCCGGCTGAGGCGACCGCGGCGGCTCCCGCGATGAGGGTGCGGCGGGAGGGGCGGCGGGAGGCGTCCGCCGCCGATTCGTCCGCGGAATCGTGGTCGGGGGACGGTTCGATGATCATGGCGCAACTCTTGCCGCCCGCGGGCGCCTTGGACGCCGATCGGGGCTCCGACGAGGAACAACCACCCGGACGTGCGGCGGCGGCGGCCCGTCGTTGACGAACGGGTTTTCGGTCGGTGCGGCCCGCTGCGACCTCGGCGTGTCGGCCAGTTGTCCGGATTTCGGCTCGTCCGTGAGGAGCAGGGGAATCGGCCCTCGGGGATGATTCGCCCGGCCGACCGGTGCAACAGGCTGAACGGGTCAGCGCTTTCACCGAAAGGACGGACCGCCATCGTGCGTCTGAAACGCCTCGCTCCGCTGCTCGCCACCGCCGGGCTCGTCGCGACCACCGTGCCGCTCCTGGCCGCGACCCAGGCCTCCGCCGCCTCCGCGTCGGACTACCTGCGGCAGAAGCCCGCCTGGCAGCGGTGCAGCACCGAGCAGCCGGCCTCGTACGAGTGCGCCACGCTGAAGGTGCCGCTCGACTACCGGCGTCCGCAGGGGCGCACGATCGACCTCGCGATATCCCGGATCAAGAGCGAGAACCCGGCCAAGCGGCACGGCGCGATGCTCTTCAACCCCGGCGGTCCCGGCGGTTCCGGGCTCGGCCTGCCGCTGGAGATGAACGGGGCGATGCCCAAGGACGTCCGCGACCAGTACGACCTGATCGGCTTCGACCCCCGCGGCGTCGGTGCCAGCAGCCCGATCACCTGCGGACTGACCGAGGCCGAGCAGAACATCGACCGGCCGTACCGGCCCGAGACGTACCCCTCGGACGTCCAGTGGGCGCGTACCGTCGCCGACAAGTGCCGGGAGAAGTCCGGCGACGTGCTGGCGCACATCACCACCCGGAACACGGCGCGCGACATGGACACCATCCGCGCGGTGCTCGGTGAGCGGAAGATCTCCTTCATCGGCTACTCCTACGGCACCTACCTCGGCGCCGTCTACTCGCAGATGTTCCCGGAGCGCACCGACCGCTTCGTGCTCGACAGCGGCGTGGACCCCAAGCGGATCTGGCGCGGCATGATCCAGGTGTGGGCCAGCGAAGCCGAGCCCGCGTACAAGCGGTGGACGGAGTGGGCCGCGCAGCGGTCGGCGGAGTTCCACCTCGGCGACACCCCGCAGGCGGTGTCGGACACCTTCTGGGGCCTGGTGGCGCGCGCGGACCGGGAGCCGATCGAGCTGTACGGGCAGAAGCTGACGGGTGACGACATCCGCACCGCCCGGGGAGCGTTCTTCTACCCGGCGCAGGTCACCCCGCTGATCGTGGACCTCAAGGCGTCCGCCGAGGGCGCCCCGCGTCCGGCGGCCGCGGCGGGCACGCCCGTACCGGATGTGAAGAAGCTGCTGGCCGGGGACCGGTCACCGGGCCGCTCCGCGATGGGCGGGCCTGCCGCCCGGACCGGCGCGGCGGGGGCCGAACAGGCCGCCGACAACGGCACCGCGGTCTTCCTCGCCGTCATCTGCGGGGACACGGGCGCCTGGCCCCGCTACACCGAGCAGTACGAACGGGACGCGGCGAAGGACAAGGCCCGCTACCCGCTGTACGGCGACTTCGCCTCCAACATCAAGCCGTGCGCCTTCTGGGACCGGCCCGTCGAGGCGGCCACTCCCATGAGGACCCGGGCCGATGTCCTGACCGTGCAGAACGAATGGGACTCCCAGACGCCGCTCGTCAGCGGCCAGGGTCTGCACAAGGCGCTCAAGGGCTCGCGCATGGTGCTGGCGGCCGGGGGCGAGGGCCACGGCGTCTACCTCGTCGACCCCGCCTCGTGCGTCAACGCGCCGGTCAACAGCTATCTGACGACGGGCCGGCTGCCGCACGAGGACATCACCTGCCAGAACCCGGCGCCCGGTACGGAGCGACGCGAGGGCCTCACCTCGCCGAAGCCGCTGCCGCTCCCGTCCGCCCCGGACCGGTTCTGACCTCCGCGCACCACTTCTGACCGGCCCTCGGTTCCGGGGCCCGTCCGGCGGCCCGCCGGACGGGCCCCGGGCCCGTTACGGGCCGAGCAGGGCGTAGACGGTGGAGGCCTTGGCGGCCGGCTCGGCCGCGCCCTCGGCGGTCAGGGTGATGTCGGCGAAGGCCATCCGCTTGCCGAGTTTGGTGACCCGTACGTCGATCAGCACATCGGCGCCGGTCACGGGCCGCTGGAAGCTGGTCGACTGCTGGACGGTGGTCATCGGCCCGTACCCGCCGCGCGCGGCGGAGACCGCGATGACGGTGGCGGTGTCGGCGGCCGCCATCAGCGCCTGCCCGGACAGCCCGCCGCCGTCCCGGGCCAAGGCGTCGGACCAGGGCAGCCGCAGCACGGCGTGCCGGTCGCCGGTCTCCAGGACGGTCAGGCCGAGGGCGAGCACCCAGGGGGCGAAGTGGTCGGCCAGGATCGTGTCGGCTTCCGCCGGTGTCAGCGTCACCGGACGATTGTGGCGGCCCGGGAGGGCCGCCACAACACCCCGCGGTACGCGGTGTTCCCGGCCGCGTCCGGGGCCGGGCTCAGAGGGTGGCGGCCAGCTCGGTGCCCTGGCGGATGGCCCGCTTGGCGTCGAGCTCGGCGGCCACGTCCGCGCCGCCGATCAGGTGCGCCTCGACACCGGCCGCGCGCAGCGCCTCGTACAGGTCGCGGCGCGGCTCCTGGCCGGTGCACAGGACCACCGTGTCGGCGGGTACGAGGCGGGGCTCGCCGGCGACGGTGATGTGCAGACCCTCGTCGTCGATGCGCTCGTAGGTGGCGCCGGCGACGGAGACGACGCCCCGGTGCTTGAGCTCGGCGCGGTGGATCCAGCCGGTGGTGGTGCCGAGCCCGCCGCCGACCTTGGTCGCCTTGCGCTGGAGCAGGTGGACCTGGCGCGGCGGTGCGGGGCGGACGGGGGCGGTGAGACCGCCCGGGCCGCTGTACGCGGTGTCCACGCCCCAGTGGCGGAAGTAGACGTCGGGATCCTGCGAGGCGCCCTCGCCGCTGTCGGTGAGGAACTCGGCGACGTCGAAGCCGATGCCGCCGGCGCCGACGACCGCGACCCGCTCGCCGACGGGGGCGCCGTCGCGGAGCACGTCCAGGTAGCTGACCACGTGGGGGTGGTCCACGCCGTCGATGTCGGGGGTGCGGGGCGTGACGCCCGTGGCCACGACGACCTCGTCGTAGCCCTGGAGGGTCTCCACGTCCGCGCGGGTGTTCAGGCGGACCTGCACGCCGCTCTCCCCGAGCTGCGTGCCGTAGTAGCGGATGGTCTCCTCGAACTCCTCCTTGCCGGGGATCCGGCGGGCGATGTCGAGCTGTCCGCCGATGTGGCCCGAGGCCTCGAAGAGGGTCACGTCGTGGCCGCGTCCGGCGGCGCTCACGGCGCAGGCGAGTCCGGCCGGGCCGGCGCCGACGACGGCGACGCGCTTGGTGCGGCGCGTCGGCGACAGGACGAGTTCCGTCTCGTGGCAGGCGCGCGGGTTGACCAGGCAGCTGGTGATCTTGCCGCTGAAGGTGTGGTCGAGGCAGGCCTGGTTGCAGCCGATGCAGGTGTTGATGGTCTCGGGGCGGCCGGCGGCGGCCTTGGCCACGAAGTCGGCGTCGGCGAGGAAGGGCCGGGCCAGGGAGACCAGGTCGGCGCGGCCGTCGGCGAGCAACTCCTCGGCGATCTCCGGGGTGTTGATGCGGTTGCTGGTGACCAGGGGGACGGAGACCGCGCCCATCAGCCGCTTGGTGACCCAGGTGTAGGCCCCGCGCGGGACGGAGGTGGCGATGGTGGGGATGCGGGCCTCGTGCCAGCCGATGCCGGTGTTGATGATCGTGGCGCCGGCGGCCTCGACCTCCTTGGCGAGGTGGACGACCTCGTCGAGGGTGGAGCCGCCGGGGATGAGGTCGAGCATCGAGAGGCGGTAGACGATGATGAAGTCGTCGCCGACGGCCGCGCGGGTACGGCGGACGATCTCCAGGGGGAAGCGCACCCGGTTCTCGTACGCGCCGCCCCAGCGGTCGGTGCGCCTGTTGGTCGCCGCGGCGATGAACTCGTTGATCAGGTAGCCCTCGGAGCCCATGATCTCGACGCCGTCGTAGCCGGCGAGCTTGGCCAGCCGGGCGGCGCGCACGAAGTCCTCGACGGTGCGCTCGACCTCGACGTCGGTGAGCTCGTTCGGGACGAAGGGGCTGATGGGGGCCTGGAGGGCGCTGGGGGCGACCAGGTCCTTGTGGTAGGCGTAGCGGCCGAAGTGGAGGATCTGCATCGCGATCCGCCCGCCCTGGGCGTGCACCGCGTCGGTGATCACCCGGTGCTCGGCGGCCTCGTCCTCGGTGGTGAGGCGGGAGCCGCCCTCGAAGGGACGTCCGGCGTCGTTGGGGGCGATGCCGCCCGTGACGATCAGGCCGGCGCCGCCCCGGGCGCGCTCGGCGTAGAAGGCGGCGAGGCGCTCGAAGCCGCCCTCGTGCTCTTCGAGGCCGGTGTGCATGGAGCCCATGATCACGCGGTTCGGCAGGGTCGTGAAACCGAGGTCCAGCGGGCTCAGCAGGTGCGGGTAGCGGCTCTGGGGACTCTGCGGGCTCATCGGGGGTGCCTCCTCGCACACGGGTGATGAACCTGTTCTAGCGAGACGCGGAGGGTTTTGCAACTAAGTGCATAACCGGGAGGAGGTCCCATCCGCCGGAATCGCGGGGCCGCGGGCCCGGTGGCCCCGGCTCCTGTGGCGGAGTTCACGCCGCCGCGCCCGAGCGGGGGACGGCTCGGGCGCGGATCGGGGGCGGGGGCGGAGCGGGGGCGGGGCGGGGGCGGGGCGGGGGCGGAGCCCGAGCGGGCCGGGGAGCGGCGGCGCGGCCCGCGATCCGCCCGGATCCCCGCGCGGATCGCAGGCGCCGCCTCAGGCGCGGTGCAGCCGGACCGTGACGATCTGGAAGGGCCGCAGCGTGAGCGCCACCCTCCCGTCCGGCGACGGGCGGCCGACGGCCCCGCCCACCAGGGGGCGCTCCAGCAGGTCGCTCTCCACGGCCGCGGTGAGCGGGAAATCCGCCGTGAGAACGGCCGCGGCACGGCCGCCGCGGGACTCGTAGAGCCGGACGACGACGTCGCCGCTACCGTCCTCGGCGAGCTTGACGGCCTCCACGACCACCGCGTCGTCGTCCACGGACACCAGCGGGGCGACCGGGCCCGCTCCGCGCAGGGTGCGCTCGGGCAGGTTCAGCGCGTGTCCCTCCCGGACCGCGTCCCCGATCCCCGCGCCCGGCGCGAGCGAGAACCGCAGGGTGTGCGCTCCCTGGTCGGTCTCCGGGTCGGGATAGCGCGGGGCCCGCAGCAGGGAGAGCCGCACCGTGGTGGTCTGGCCCCCGTCGGCCCGCACGTCACGGGTGACGTCGTGGCCGTAGGTGGAGTCGTTGAGCAGCGCCACGCCCCAGCCGGGCTCCTCCGCGTGGATCCAGCGGTGGGCGCAGATCTCGAACTTGGCCGCTTCCCACGAGGTGTTGGTGTGCGTGGCCCGGTACACGTGCCCGAACTGCGTCTCGGAGGCGGTGCGGTCGGCCTTGACGTCCAGGGGGAAGGCCGCTTTGAGGAGCTTCTCCGTCTCGTGCCATGCGACGTCCACGCCGAGGTCGACCGTCGCCGCGCCGGCCCGCAGGGTCACCGACTGGACAGCCGTGGAGTTCCCGAACGAGCGGGTGACGCGTACCGTCGCGGCCTCCGGCCCGCTCTCGGCCACCTCCATGGCGTCCACGTCCACGAGGTCGGTGACGTTGTTGCGGTAGAAGGCGTCGATGTCCCAGGCGTCCCACATATTGGGGAAGTCGGGGTGGATCTGGAGCAGGTTCGCCGCCCGGCCCGGGGCGACGGACTCCCTGGCGGCCGCCAGGTCGTAGGCGGAGACGAGCAGGCCCCGGCCGTCGATCTCCACCAGCAGCCGGCCGTTGGCCAGGACGTACCCGCCGCCGTGCCGCTCCTCCACGGTGACCGGTTCACCGGCGGGTGCGGGGCGGTCCGCGCCCCCGGCCGGGACTCCGCGCCGGGCGTGCGGGGCGCAGTTGAACACGAGTTCCGCGCTCCCCTCCCCCGCCAGGGCGCTCTGCGCGGCCAGGGTGATCGCCCGCAGCTCCTCCCTCACGGTCCGGTACGTCTCGCGTGCCTCGCGGTGCACCCAGGCGATGGACGAGCCCGGCAGGATGTCGTGGAACTGGTGCAGCAGCACCGTCTTCCAGATCCGTTCCAGGTCCTCGTACGGGTAGTCGAATCCGGGCACCCGCACGGCCGCCGTGGCCGACCACAGCTCCGCCTCGCGCAGCATCGACTCGGCCCGCCGGTTGCCCTGCTTGGTCTTGGCCTGCGAGGTGTACGTGCCTCGGTGCAGCTCCAGGTAGAGCTCGCCGGCCCAGACGGGGGCGTCCTCGTACTCGGCGCGGGCCTTCTCGAAGAAGGCGTCGGGCCGTTCGATCTCGACCCGGGGGGAGCCTTCGAGGTCCCGCTGGCGCTTGGCGCGCGCGAGGTGCTCGCGGGTGGGGCCGCCGCCGCCGTCACCCCAGCCGAACGGTGCCAGCGAGCGCGAACCGCGTCCCTTCTCGCGGTAGTTGTGTGCGGCGTGCGCCAGCTGCGCGCCGCCGAGGTCGCCGTTGTAGGTGTCGACGGGCGGGAAGTGGGTGAAGACGCGGCTGCCGTCGATGCCCTCCCACCAGAACGTGTGGTGGGGGAAGCTGTTGACCTGGGACCAGGAGATCTTCTGGGTGAGGAACCAGGTGGAGCCGGAGAGCCTGACGATCTGCGGCAGCGCGGCGGTGTAGCCGAAGGAGTCGGGCAGCCAGACGGTGCGGGTCTCGATGCCGAACTCGTCGAGGAAGAACTTCTTGCCGTAGAGGAACTGGCGGGCCATGGCCTCGCCGCCGACCATGTTGGTGTCGGATTCCACCCACATCCCGCCGACCGGCACGAACTGCCCGTCGGCGATCTTCTTCTTGATCCGTTCGAAGAGTTCGGGCCGGTAGGTCTTGATCCAGTCCAGCTGCTGGGCCTGCGACATCGCGAAGACGAACTCGGGGTGGTCGTCCATCAGGGCGACCGTGTTGGAGGCGGTACGGGCGACCTTGCGCACGGTCTCGCGCAGCGGCCACAGCCACGCGGAGTCGATGTGGGCGTGCCCGACCGCGCTGATGCGGTGAGCGGAGGCGTGGGCCGGCGCGGCCAGCACCCCGGCCAGAGCGGCCCGGGCCGCAGCGGCGGTGCCGGGCACGTCGGCGAGGTCGAGGGTGTCGAGCGCGGTGTCGAGCGCGCGCAGGATCGCGTACCGCCGGGCGTCGGCCGAGCCGAGCTCGGTCATCAGGCCGTAGAGGACTTCGAGGTCCTGGACGAGCTCCCACACCTCCGCCTCGAAGACGGTGAGGTCCATCCGCGCGAGCCGGTAGAGGGGCTGGTCGCCGCTGGTGCGCACGTCGCCCTCGTACGTGGCCGCGTGGTCGACCAGCACCGGGTTGGAGGCGGCCTCGACGTACCACTCGACGCGTTCGCCGCCCGCTGCCCGGTCGGCGACGCGGACCCAGTCGTTGTACGGGTTGAGTGCCTTGATCTCGCCGCCGTCCGCCCGGTGGACCAGGCCCTCGCACTGGAAACCGGGCATCATCCGGTCGAAGCCGAGGTCGAGGACGGCCTCCACCGTGCGCCCGGCCCAGTCGGCCGGCACGGTGCCGGTGACCCTGAACCAGGTGGTGCCCCAGGCCGGCCCCCAGGTGTCCCCGACGGAGCAGGGCTCGTAGGACGCGGCCAGGCCCCGGTCCACGGGCACGGGCTCGCCCGGGACCTCCCAGCGCTCCACGGTCAGGGGCACCGAGCGGGAGTGGACCGCGGGTTTGACGCGCTCCTTGAGGACCCGGCGGAGGCGGTGCTCGGTGATGCTCCGGTCGTCATGCATGACGGCGCTCCAGGAGAGGACGGTCGGGCTACGGGCGGCGGGCGGCGGGGCGGGCTACGGGCGGCGGGCTTCGGGCGGCGGTTCAGGTCTTGACCGCTCCCTCGCCCACGCCCTTGAAGAAGAAGCGCTGCAGGGCGAAGAAGACCAGCATCGTCGGAAGGAGCGCCGCCATCGCGCCCGCCGCGACGAGTCGCTGGTCGTTCACGGTGGTGGCGCCGGCCAGGGTCTTGAGGCCGAGCTGGAGGGTGTAGTTGTCGCTGTCCGTGAGCACCAGCAGGGGCCAGAGGAAGTCGTCCCAGGCGCCCATGAAGCTCGTGATGCAGACCACCGCCAGCGCTCCCTTCGCCGAGGGGACGAAGACCCGCGTGAAGCGCGTCCACTCCCCCGCGCCGTCCAGGACGGCGGCCTCCTCCAGCTCCTTGGGAACGGCGAGGAAGGCCGCCCTCATGACCATGACGTTGAGGACGGAGACGGCCCCGGGGAGCCAGACCCCGATGAGGGTGTCGACCAGGCCCATCTCGCGGACCGTGAGGAACATCGAGATCATCACGGATTCGAAGGGGAACATCAGGGTCGCCACGAGGACCGTGAAGACCGTTTTGCGGCCTCTCCACCCGGCCCGGGAGAGGGCGTAGCCGCCCATCGCCGCGAAGACCGTGTTGGAAGCGATGGCGAGGGCCGCCACGGTGAGGGTGTTGCCCGCGTACTGGAGCAGCGGGAACGATTCCGCGACCCGCACGTAGTTGTTGAGGGTCGGCTGCGAGGGCAGCACGCCGTCGTAGACGTTCTCGGTGCGCCCGCGGATCGAGGTCAGGAACTGCCAGACGATCGGGCCGAGCATGACCGCGAGCACCAGCAGCAGCGTCGCGTACCGGCCGGCCAGGCCGATCCGGCGGCGCCGGCGGCCGGAGCCGGCCCGCCGGGTCGCCCGGGCGCCGGTCGCGGTCCCGGGGGAGGTCGGGGCGCTCACCCCTCGTCCCCCGCGGACAGGCGGCGGCCGAGCAGGCTGAAGACCAGCGTCAGCAGGAACAGCAGGATGGAGACGGCGGAGGCGTAACCGGTCTCGCCCGCGAAGCCGAGGCCGGCCTGCCGGATCAGGAAGGGCAGGGTGCGCGCGCCGCCGCCCGGGCCGCCGCTCTCGCCGCCGAGGATGTAGATCTCCGTGAACACCCGCAGCGCGGAGATCGCCGAGAGCGTGCCGACCAGCAGCATCATCGGTTTCACCTGCGGGACGGTGATGCTGAGGAAGCGTCGGACGGCGCCGGCGCCGTCGAGCGCGGCGGCCTCGTACAGGGAGGCGGGCACGTTCCCGAGGGCCGCCAGGTAGAACACCATGTAGTAGCCGAGGCCCTTCCACACGGTCACGATCATCGCGGAGACCAGCAGCATGGTGCTGTCGGTGAGGAACGGGATCGGCTCGGAGACGATCCGCAGTTTCTGGAACAGCGTGTTGACGACTCCGTCGCTGCGCAGCAGCCACTGCCAGATCAGGCCGACGACCACGGCGGAGGCGATGACCGGGGTGTAGAAGGCGGAGCGGAAGAACCCGATGCCGGGGATCTTGGTCTGCACGAGGACCGCGAGGGCCAGGGGCAGGAAGACCAGGCACGGTACGACGACCAGGAGGTAGGCCACGCTGTTCCCGGTCGCCACCCAGAAGTCCGGGTCGCCGAGGGCGCGGCGGTAGTTGTCGAGGCCGACGAAGCCGCCGCCGCGCAGGATCTGCGCGTCGGTGAGGGAGAGGACGACGGTGTTGACGAACGGCCAGAGGCTGAACAGGGCCACCAGCAGCAGGCCGGGGGCGAGGAACAGGTAGGGCGTCCACCAGCTGCGGTGGTTCGGTCCCGTGTCGGCCTGCACCTTCACGGCCGCGCCGCGGTCGGGACCGCCGGTCACTTGCGCACCGCCTGAGCGAGCAGTCTGTTGGCCTCCTCGTGGGCCCTGCGTACCGCCGTCCGCGCGTCCTGCTCCCCCGTGACGGCCTTCTGCACCTCCCGCACGACGGCGTCGCCCACCTGGTTGGTCCACTGGACCGGGGTGTTGGCGTCCAGCCCGGCGGTCCTCAGCTGCTCGGCGCCGACGGCGCGGGCGACGGTCTCCGCGTCCGTGCCGTCGCCCCTGTCCGCGAAGTACGGGTCGGCGAGGCCCTGGGCATGGGAGGGGAAGATGGTGGCCTGCTTGGAGAACTCCACCTGGTTGGGCCCGTTGGTGACCCACTGGGCGAACGCGGCCGCCGCGTCCAGGTGCTCGGTGTCCTTCCTGATGCCGAGTGACTGGGCGTAGACGCCGATGTGGCCGAGGGTGCCCGTGACGGCGCCCGCGACCCGTGTCTTCGCGTACACCTGCGGGGCGTTGCGCTTGATGTCCCTGACGAAGCCCGGCGAGCCGGGGCCGAAGACCAGCTTGCCGCCGCCGTACAGCTGGTTGATGTCACCTGATGTGAGCAGGGACTCCTTGGGCATGGCGCCCTTGGCGTACAGGTCCTTCATCCGCTCCACCCACGCGACGGCCGTGTCGGTGTCGAAGGTGAAGCGGTCGCCGCTCTCGTTCAGGATCGGTACGCCCATCTTCTGCCAGTCCCCCGGCAGCCGGCCCTTGGGATCCGCCATGAAGGCCGCGTACCGGCCCCCGGACGCGGCCGCGATCCGCTCGGCGTAGTCGAAGAACTGCTCCACGCCGGTGGGCGGCGCGGCCGGGTCCAGGCCGGCCTTCTCGAAGAGCTCCGTGTTGTAGGTCAGGATCTCCGGAGTGACGTACCAGGGGTACGCGTACACGCCCTCGCCCCGGCCCGGGAGCTTGAACTGCTCCCAGGCGCCGGGCACGTACTCCTCGGCGCGGGCCCCGTCCAGCCGGGCGACGTCGGCGAGCATGCCCCGGTCGGCGAGGAGCTGGAAGGAGTCGGTGGAGAGGTTGACCACGTCGGGGAGGGCCCCGGCCTGGGCGTCGGCGACGAGTTTCTCGTTGTATCCGTCGCCCGGCACGTCCTCCCACGTGACCTCGGCGTCGGGGTACTCCGCCTCGAACGCGTCGATCACGCCCTGGACGTAGGCCGTGAAGGCGGGCTTGAGCTGGAGCGTGCGGAAGGTGATGGTGCCGGCCACCTTCCCCGTCCTCGTCCCCTCCCGCATGTCGCCGGCCCCGCCCGTTCCGCACGCGGATGTCGTGAGGAGGGCGCCGGCCAACAGCGTCGCGCCGGCGATGCCGGTCAGGCTCGCTCGGGTCATCTTCGCCGCCTTCCGAGAAGTCCGGCCCCATGGCCGGAGGCGGCGCCCACCGTTGTCCGCGGGCGAGATCGCTGTCAACGAGGCGGGTGCCGCACCGGCCGGTGGTCCCGGGGTCCGAAACGGCGCGGCAGCCCTTCGCGGCCTCCGCCCCGGCGTCCTGGCGCCCGGAGGGTGAGCTGGACTGACGCGCTCCGGCACCGGCCGCCGCGCCGACGGCGCCGCGCGCTGACACCCCAACGCCCCCCGGCGGATTTTGACTTCTTGTCGACGGTCCGCGGGGGGCGCCGCTCACCCGCCGCACGGCTGCGCCGCGGCACCGTCCCCGGCTCCGCGCTCGGCCCGACCGGGAGGGAAATGCGTTGCGCGGCCCGAGCGGCGCCGCATAGGTTCTCCGCCATCACGGCGTGTAGCTCAGCAGGCAGAGCACCGGGCTCGGGACCCGGAGGGCGCAGGGGCGGAACCTGCCACGCCGGCCATGGACACATACGCTGACAAGCAGCCCCCCACCGCATCGCCCTCGTACGCGGCCGCCCGGCTGGCCCGGGCCACCCTGACCGCGCGGACCCACGGCGACGCCGCCACGCGCGAGCGGGCGGAGTCCCGCGCGGGGCGCTGGCGAGCCGTGCTGTCGGGCATCGCCGCGGGAAGCCTGACCGTCGGATCCCGCACGCCCGTCGCCGGACTGCCCGCCTGGGTCACCCCGGACGTCGTCACCGGCGGCTTCGCCACGGGCGCGGCCTCGGCCGGCGGGCCGCTGCTGCCCTACGAGGAGGACGCCGCCCGGTCCGCCGGCGTACCGGCCACCCGGGCGGACCTCTTCGCCCACAGCCTCACCGCGGACGGGCTGGCCCGACTGTGGGCCCTGCTCGACAGCGGGCGCTACGAGGTACGGGTGCCCGAGGAGGCGGCGCTGGCGACCGCGGCGTGGCTGGTGCGCGCCGGGGACTTCGACGCCGCGGCCGAACTCGTCGCCGTCCTGGAGCCCTTCGCCGACCGGCTGCGCTTCACCCCCCGGCCCGCGGACCGCCCCGCGCCCGGCGTGGACTGCGTCCACCGCAGGACCGTCGGCGAGAGCGCGGCGGCGCTCTCGCGCCGCGTGCCGAACCCGGCCGTGGAGGCGCAGCGCGAGGCGCTCACCGTCTGGCGGCCCTTCGAGGACGCGCTGCTCGCCCACCGGTTGGAGGCCGTCGCCGGCGCGCCCGGCGCGCGGTGGCACGCGGACGGCGCCGCCCTGCTGGCGCGTTACGGGGCGCTCGCCGCCGCGCACACCCGCTGCACCAAGCACCTGAACCCGAGGTCGAACGCGGCCATCCTGCGCCGCGCCCTCGCCGAGGAGGTCGCCGGCCGGCCTCTCGTCCCCCGGCTGGCCGGGCTGCTGCGGGTCGCCGTGGACTCCATGGTCGCCAAGCGCGGGCTGCCCGGTTCCGCCGCGCACACCCGGCTGCGGCAGGTTCAGGCCGCGCAGGCGGCGCTGCCGTCGCACCACGAGCTGGCCGCCCTGGTGCTGGGCCGGCTCTCCGCGCTGGGCCAGGGCGCGGGCACGGCCGACGTGCGCTCGCCGGTGGTCCCCGTGACCGCCGAGGAGGCCGCGGCCACCGGTCTGCCCGAGGGCGCCGCCGTCCCGCCCGCCATCGCCGCCACCGTCGCCGCCGCGCTCAGCGCGCCGCTGGACACGCTCGTGGAGCGCGGGGTGGTCCCTTCCGCCGAGGTACTGGCGGAGTTGGTGCCGCAGGTGGTCGCGTCCGTCAGCGCCCAGCGGTACGCGGACGCGTCGCTGCGGCCGCTGACGGCCGCGACCTACCGCGCCTTCCGGAGCCGCCGGTCCCTGCTGCTGCTCGGGCTCGCGCACCAGGTGCGGGTCGAGGAGCTTCCCTGGGTCCGCGCCGTCTCCGCCCACGCGCGCGCCGACGGGTCGGGCCGGGAGCCCGCGCACGAGGCGCTGCGGCGCCTCGGCGAACTGGCCGTTCGGGCCTTTCCCGCCACCGTGCTGCCCAATCCCCTGGTACGGGAGCTGGCGCACCTCTCCGGGCAGGCCGAACTGCGCGCCCCGTTCGTGGAGGAGCTTGCCGCCGACATCTTCACCGGGACTTTCAGCCCGAAGTTCCTCGCGGCCGCCCGGGTGGCCGCCGAGCTCCTCGAAGGGAGCCTGTACGAGCGGTACTACGGCATCGACTACGCCGCCGTACGGGCCATGGCGGCCGCCGCCGAAACGGGCCGCGGGGGGCGTCGCAACCTGTTCACGGGGCCGGGGTCGTCGTTGGTATCGGCATCGGCATCGGGTCCGGCATCGGCGTCGGCGCCGTCCGTACCGCGCTTCGCGCGGTTGTGCGCCGAGCGCGCCGGCGGCCCCCCGGGCCGGTCGGTGGCGGCGAACGGCAAGGTGATCGAGCAGGCACAGATCCTCACCACGCACAACCTCGCCACGCTCGTGGCGCGGGTGGGGATCGCGCCGCCCGGGCCCGGCTGGGCGGCCCTGGCGGCTGACTGCTTCGCCGCCGTGTGCCGCTCGGTCGCCCGCGTGGAGGGGCACCCGCACCCGCTGGCGACCGTCAAGGACGCGGCGTACGCCTGGCGGCAGATGCTGTTCCACCTGTCGCTGTGCGAACCGTCCGAGCGGGCGCGGGCGCTGGCCCTGATCGAGGCGGCGGCCGCCGGCCGGCCGGCGCACGTCCGGACCCGGCTCGCTCCCGCCCTCGCGGGCCTGCGCCTGGTGGCGGCGGGCGGCGCGTTCGGCCCGGACGGCACAGCCGACGCCGGCCGCGCCCGCCGGCTCCTGGGCTGGAGCACCGGCGGCCACTGGATGGTGACGCCCGCGGTCCCGTAGAGCCGGCGGGCCGCGCTAGGAAACAGCGGCGGATGCCGGGTCCAGCAGAAGTTGGAGGCGGTGGCGGAGCAGGGGTGGCGGCCGGCGTGAGGGGGGCCCGGCACCGCTTCGGCAGGGCCTCCTCGGCCGTCCGGCGCTGAGGTCGCCGGGCCGGAGCGGGCGCCGCCGGGGCAGCGTTGGGGGCGGCGGCGTCCACTGGTTCGGTGCTTGCGCGAGGAGGCGGAACGGCCTACTTCAGGGGGTATTCGGCCTTCTCCGCAAGCTTGCCGTCCGTGAAGCAGAAGCGGAAAACTGTCTCATTTCCGCCCTTGCTCTCCCCGTTGGATATGTACCAGGAGCATTGGCTGCCGTTGGGCTGAGCGGGGCCGCCCTCCTTGAGCCCTTCCTTCATGAAGGTCTCGCCCGACGGGAGGCGGTCCCGTACCGCCCCTTCCTCGTCGCCGACCCGGACCGCTTCGTAGACCGCGGGGTCGACCAGCGTCCTGTCCGCCACGTCCATGATCTTCCCGAAGCCGACGAACAGGGCCGCGAGCAGCGCCACGCCCACCACCAGCGCCACTCCGCACCCGATCAGACAACCCTTGCGCTGTGCCACGCCCGTTCCTCCGTAGTCGTACCGCGTCCGGGCGTCGCTCGCCCGGGCATGTCGACCCTCGCAGAGGGGGGTGGTCCGCCGCCGTCCTCGAAAGTCGTCGGCCGTCGCGACGATCGTCGTTCGAGGGAGAACGCGGCCCTCGTGCGCGAGGGCGCCGACGCCTGACGGCTCCTCACCCGGGGGTCCGCGCCCTCACACCCCCGGGGCGACGAGGTCGCCCGGGTCGGTGTTGGCCCCGCACAGGACGACCGCGACCCGGTCCCCCGGCGGCGCCGGCTCGGCGCGCAGTGCCGCCAGAGCGGTGGCCGCGCCCGGCTCGACGACGATCCGGTGCTCCTCCCACAGGGCCCGGCGGGCGGCCGTGATCGCCGTGTCGGGGACGAGTACGGACCGTACGTCACCCTTCCGGGCGGCGGCCAGCGCGTCCGCGGAGACCCGGGTGGCCCCCAGCGAGTCGGCGGCCACGGAGTCCACGGGGACATCCACCGGGTGCCCGGCGGCCAGGGCGGCGTTCAGGGCCCGGCAGTTCTCCGGCTCCGCCGCGAGTACGCGTACGCCGTGCTCGCGCGCGGCGGTGGCGATCCCGGCGAAGAGCCCGCCGCCGCCGACCGCGACGACCACGGTGTCCAGGCCGGGCAGCGCGGCACGCACCTCGTCGAGCAGTGTGCCGGCGCCCGCGGCGATGAGCGGGTGGTCGTAGGCGTGGCTGCTGAGGGCGCCCGTCCGGGCGGCGTGCTCCTCGCAGGCGGCCAACGCGTCGGCGTAGCGGTCGCCGACCAGCCGGACATCGGCGCCGTAGCCCCGCAGCCGCTCCACCTTCACCCGCGGGGCGTTGGCGGGCAGGAACACCGTCGCCGGCACCTTCTGGGCGCGCGCCGCCCAGGCGCAGGCGAGTCCCGCGTTGCCGCCGGAGGCGATGGTGACCCCGGCGTCCGGCAGGGTGCCGGCCCCGTGGTGGGCGGCGAGGAAGTTGCAGGCTCCCCGGGCCTTGAAGGAGCCGGTGTGCTGGAGGTACTCCAGGGCGTACCAGACGCCCTCGGCCGCCGGCACGACTGCCGCGGGCCGCACGATTGCGGCGATCCGGTCGGCGGCGGCGCACACGGCGGCGTAGTCGAGCTGCTGTTCCATGGGTCGGACTGCCTTTCAGGCGGCGGGCCGGGCGGCCTCGATCAGCTGGCGCAGGGCGCCGTAGTACACCTCGTGGTCCGTCAGCGCGGGCAGGACGTCGGCCAGTCCGCCGGACAGGACGGGGAACTTTTCGGGGTCGAGCGCGGCCAGGGCCGCCCGCGAGGCGGCGGTGGCGCCGACGGGGTCCCGGTGGTCCACGAAGGCGGCGCTGCCCAGGGTGAGCAGGTACATGCGGCGGTACGCGGTCATCGCCTCGGCGGGGGTCATCCCGGCGGCCACGCTGTCCGCGAGCGCGGGCTCGACGAGGCGGGCCAGCAGCTGGCGGCCGAGCCACGGCCGCCCGCCGCGCAGGACCAGCAGGCCGGGGTGCGCCGTGAGCAGCCGGTACAGGGCCCGGAAGCGCTGCTCGGTGGCCTGCGCCCAGTCCGTGCCGGGAGCGATGTCGGGGAGTTGGGCCGCCAGGTGCTCCGTGCAGAGGTCGAGCAGTCCGGCGAGGTCGACGCAGCGGCGCTGCACCGTGGCGTGGGAGACGTCGAGCCGTTCGGCGAGGGCGCGGAAGCTGAGCGCGCCCGGCCCGTCCTCGTCGATGATGCGCAGGGCGGCCGCGGCGATCACCGGCGGGGTGGCTCGGTCCAGTGCGAATGATCTCCTCGGCATGAGATACACCGTAACATACGTCGTATCCAGACGTGTCCGCCGTGCCCTCGCCACCGGCTCCGCGATGCGGCTACTGCGGCCATACTGCTGGTCATTGACGTGTAATCAGCGACTTGCGTTGACAGTGGGTAGCCACATGGCTCCACTGGGCGCACGACTGCCCCCACGTCAAGGAGACTCCGTGCCGCCTCGCCTGCGCGCCTCGATCCCCTGTCTGACCGCGGCCGCCCTGTTCGCCCTCACGCTCTCCCCCGCCCCCGCGGCGGCCGAGCCCCAGGCGACCTCGGACACCCCGCTCGCGCTCACCCCGCCCATGGGGTGGAACAACTGGGCGCACTACATGTGCGACATCGACGAGGCCAAGGTCGTCGCCAACGCCGACGCGCTCGTGTCCACCGGGCTCGCCGCCAAGGGCTACGACACGGTGACCATCGACGACTGCTGGATGACCCGGAGCCGCGACGCGGACGGCGCCCTGGTCGTCGACACGGAGAAGTTCCCGCACGGCATGGCCTGGCTCGGCGAATACCTCCACGCCAAGGGCCTCAAGTTCGGCATCTACCAGGACGCGGGCTCCCTGACCTGCGAGAAGTACCCCGGCAGCGGCTCGCCCCAGGGCGGCGGCCCCGACCACTACGCCCAGGACGCACGGCAGTTCGCGTCCTGGAAGGTCGACTACGTCAAGATGGACGGCTGCAACCTCTGGGTGCCGGAGGGCAAGACGAAGGAGCAGGCCTACCGCGACGCCTACAACGCCGTCGCCAAGGGGCTGCGGGAGAGCGGCCGCGACATGGTGCTGTCGGCCTCCGCGCCCGCCTACTTCCAGCAGGGCGAGTGGGGCGGCTCCGACTGGCACAAGGTACTGGGGTGGGTCGGCGAGACGGGCCAGCTGTGGCGCGAGGGCCGCGACATCAAGGTCTACAACCCGGCCGCTCCCGCCACCTCCCGCTGGAGCTCGGTGCTGGGCAACTACGGCTACAACCGCTGGCTCGGCCGGTACGCGGGCCCCGGGAACTGGAACGACCCCGACTTCCTGATCGCGGGCGCGCCCGGCCTGACAGCGGCCGAGGGCCGCAGCCAGGTCGCCCTCTGGGCCATGATGGCGGCCCCGTTCATCCTGTCCTCCGAGGTCTCGAAGCTGACCCCGGACGGTATCGCCGCCCTCGGCAACACCGACCTGATCGAGCTCGACCAGGACCCGATGGGCCGTCAGGGAGCGGTGGTCTCCTCGAACTCCACCTTCGAGATCCTGGTCCGGCCCCTGGCCGACGGCGACCGGGCGGTGGCCGTGCTCAACCGCTCGGCCGCCGACCGCGACATCGCCGTACCGCTCGACGAGATCGGCCTGTCCTCCTGCCCCGTCGACGCGAAGGACCTGTGGACCGGGAAGCGGCGTGCGCTCTCCGGGACCCTGACCGGGAAGGTCGGCGCACACGACACCGGCGTCTGGCGGCTCACCCCGGGGGGCGACTGCGGGGAGGCCGTCCCCACGGGCCAGATCGTCGGCAACGGCGCCAAGTGCGCCGACGGGGCCAACACCACGGGCGTCGGCGCGGTCGTGCTCGCGTCCTGCACCGGAGCCCCCGACCAGCGGTGGACCCTGGGCGCCGACGAGCGGCTGCGGCTGGCCGGCGAGTGCCTGTCAGCGGGCGTGGACGGTGTGGTGGAGCTGGCCGACTGCGCGCCCCGGCCGGCGCAGCAGCCCGGCCAGTCCTGGGAGCACCGGCGTGACGGCGCGCTCGTCGAGCGGGCCAGCGGACTGTGCCTGACGGCCCCGGCCCCCGCCGCGACACCCGACGCGCCGGCCGGGCCGCTGCGGCTGACGGCGTGCGGCGACCACCGGGTCGACCAGGCCTGGGCCCTGCCGGTCTGACGGCGGCGAACGGATGACGCACACACAGCCGCAGGCGACACCGAGCCCGGGGAGCCGGTCTTCCGGCCGGCCCCCCGGACCGGCCGCCACCCCGGCCCCCCGACCGGTTCCCCACCCGACCGCCCGCCCCTTTCCGCGCCCGGTGGCCCTCGCGGTGCTGCCCGCCGCGCTGCTGACCCTGGTCTGCGCGGCGGGGGCGGCCCCCGCCGCGACCACCCCGCGCGGCCCGGCGCCCGTACGGGCCGAGGCGCGGGCCGACGTACGGGCCGACGTACGGGCCGATGCGCTCCGGGGTGCGCTCGCCGGGGCGGCGCACGCCCGCGGCCCCGGCTCCGCGCCCCCGGCACGGCCCGGCGCCGCGCCTCGGCCCCGCACCTTCGACACCGCGCCCGCGCGCGCCTCTCTGGAGCGGCTCCTGCCGCGCCACGCCGGGCAGTTCACGCTCGTGCCCGACACCGGCGCCGCACGCGACACCTTCACGGTGTCGGGGACAGCGGGTGCCATCACCGTGCGCGGCAGTACCGGAGCCACCCTGCTCACCGGCGTCGGCTGGTACCTGCAGCACGTGGCCGGCGCCGACATCGGCTGGCCCGGCGAGAGCATCGGCATGCTCCCCGCGACCCTGCCGGCCGTCCCCGCCCCCGTGACCCGGGGGGCGCTCGTTCCGCACCGGTACGCGCTCAACGACACCGACGACGGGTACTCGGGCCCGTACCGCTCCTTCGAGGAACACCAGCGGCAGATCGACCTCCTCGCCCTGCACGGGATCAACGAGGTGTTCGTCCAGGTCGGGGCCGAGTACCCGTACTACCGGGCGCTCCAGGACTTCGGCTACTCGGCCGCGGAGCTGCGCGCGTGGATCCCCGGCCCCGGCCACCAGAGCTGGTGGCTGCTACAGAACCTCAGCTCCTTCGGCGGCCCCGTCTCGGAACGGCTGATGCGCGAGCGCGCCGACCTGGGCGGGCGGATCGCCGACCAGCTGCGGGCGCTCGGCATGACCCCGGTGCTGCCCGGGTACTTCGGCACGGTGCCGCCGGAGTTCGCCGCGCGCAACCCCGGGTCCGCCACCGTGCCGCAGGGCGACTGGGCGGGCTTCGACCGGCCGGACTGGCTGGACCCCGCCTCGCCGGTGTTCGCGAGGCTGGCCGCCGCGTACTACGCCGAGCAGCGCGCGGTGTTCGGGGACAGCACGATGTACCGGATGAGCCCGCTGCACGAGGGCGGGCAGACCGGCGGCGTCGACGTCCGCACGGCGGCGGGCGCCGTCCAGAAGGCCCTGCACGCCGCCCATCCGGGGGCGCTCTGGGCGGTGCTGGGCTGGCAGGACGATCCGACCGCCGAGCTGCTGGCGGGGGTGGACACCTCCAAGCTGCTGATCCTGGACGGCCTGTCCGACCGGTACAACCGCCTCGACCGCGAGGCCCGGTGGGGCGGCGCCCCGTACGCGATGGGGACCATCTACAACTTCGGCGGGCACACCACGATCGGGGCGAACACCTCGGTGTGGATCGAGCGCTTCGGCCCCTGGCGCGCCAAGAGCAACAGCGCGCTCACCGGGATCGCGTACCTGCCGGAGGCCACCGGGACCAACCCGGCCGCCTTCGACCTCTTCACCGACCTGGCGTGGGAGCCCGGTCCGGTCGACCAGCGCGCGTGGTTCGCCGATTTCGCGGCCCGCCGCTACGGGCGACCCGACCCGGCCGCCGCCGCGGCGTGGGAGGAGCTGCGCAAGGGGCCGTACAGCACCTCCTCGGGGCTGTGGTCGGAGTCGCAGGACAGCCTGTTCACCGCCCGTCCCAGCCTGACCGCGGTGGGCGCGGCGTACTGGAGCCCCAAGTCCATGCGCTACCCGGCCGACGCGGTCCGCAGGGCGCTGGACCACCTGCTGCGGGTGGATCCGGCGCTGCGCGCCTCCAGCGCGTACCGGTTCGACCTCGTCGACACCGCCCGGCAGGCGCTCGCCAACCATTCGCGGACGCTGCTGCCGCAGATCAGGGCGGCGTACGAGGCGAAGGACCTGGCGCGCTTCCGGCAGCTCACCGCCGCGTGGCGCGAGGGCGAGCGGCGCTTGGACGCGGTCACCGGCGCGGACCCGAACTTCCTGTTCGGGAACTGGACGAAGGCGGCCCGCTCCTGGGGCTCCGACGAGGCCGAGCGGGACCGGTACGAGTACGACGCGCGGTCGATCCTCAGTGTCTGGGGCCGCCGCAGCACGAGTGAGGGCGGCTTCCTGCACGACTACGCGAACCGCGAATGGAACGGCCTGATCAAGGAGTTGTACGCCGAGAGGTGGGCGCTCTACTTCGCCTCACTGGACGAGGCACTGGTCCGGGGGACGACGCCCCGGGCGATCGACTGGCACGCGTTCGAGGAGGAGTGGGCGCGGCGGACCACCCGGCACCCCACCCGCGCGACCGGCGACCCGCACGCGCTCGCGGCCGCGGTCGCCGCGTTCCTCACTCCGGCGACCGGGTCAGGAGCGACTGGGGCCAGGGTTGCGGGGGGCGGGGCGGTTGGGCGCTGATCCGTGACCGAGGGCAGGGCGCGGGCGCGGCCGCGGGCGGGGTGACGATCGCATCGTCGGGTGATCATCACCCTTCCGGGGGAATATCCCCCCTCGTCCGGGGGAGCGGGTCCCGGGCGCGCGTCCCCGCGCGGCGCGCCGGTCGATGATCGGGGGCATGTCCGAGACCGAAGAGCGGCGGCCCCCCGCCGCGCAGCTCGCCGACGGGGTGGTGGAGCTGCGCAAGCGCCGGGCGAGGGACGCGCGGCCGCCGGTCCCCGCCCCGAACGACCGGATCCGGGGGGATCGCGCCACGGAGGACCTGGCGCTGCTGCGCCGGGTGGCCGACGGCGAGGAGGCGGTGACCGGCCCGCCGGACGAGGCGGTGACCGACGCCCCGCGCGAGGCGGCGGCCGGTACCCCGCGGGAGGCGGCGGCCGGTACACCTTGAGCGCCCGGCTCGCCGAAAGCGTGTCTGAACGTCCGCTGTCGGGGAAGCTGCCCAGCATGAGATTTTTGGCCTCCCTGCGTGCGAGCGAGACCCGGCTGACCAAGCGCATGGCGTCATGGGATTCGGTCTGGGCGCGCGGCCTGCTGCCGCCGGTACAGGACGCCGCCGAACACACCAAGCTGTGGTGGGCGGCGGCCGCCGTCATGACGGCCGGGGGCGGCTGGAGGGGCTCCAGGGCCGCGGCGTCGGGTATCGCGGGCATGCTGGTGGCGCAGGTTCTCGCCAACGGGGTCGCCAAGCAGCTCATCGAGCGCCGGCGGCCGCCCAAGGAGTGGTTCCCGCACGAGGAGGTGGAGGAGCGTCCGGACAGTTCCTCCTTCCCGTCCGGGCACACCGCCGCCGCCGTGGCCTTCACCGCCGCCGTCGCCCCCACCCTGCCGTGGGCGGGCGCCGCTCTCGCCGTACCGGCCGCGCTGGTGGCGGTCGAGCGCGTCCACGACGGCGCCCACTACCCCTCCGATGTCGTGGCCGGAGCCGCGATCGGGCTGGCCTCGGCCGCGCTGGTGCGGGCCGCGCCACGCATGCTCGTACGGCACCTGGGCTAGAGGGCGGTTCCCGGCTCCGTCATCCGGCTCCGTCACCCGGGGTGAGCCGGTGGAGCGTGACGTCCTCGATGGCGCCGTCGGCCACCTCGACGGTCATGTACGTACAAAAGGGCTGCCTGCGGCGGTCCGTCGGGGACCCCGGGTTGAGCAGGCGCAGGCCCTGGGGTGCGGTGGTGTCCCAGGGGATGTGGCTGTGCCCGAACACCAGGACGTCCAGGTCGGGGAAGCGCTGGGCGCAGCGGGCCTCGCGGCCCGCCGCGGCGCCCGTCTCGTGGACGACACCGAAGCGGAGCCCCGCGAGTTCGCGGCGGGCGGTCTCGGGAAGGCGCTCGCGCAGGCCGGGTCCGTCGTTGTTGCCGTGGACCGCGACAAGGAGGGCCGCCCGCGCCTCGAACAGGTCCAGGGTCGCCTCGTCGATCCAGTCCCCGGCATGGATGACCACGTCCGCGCGGCCGATCTCGTCCAGGAGGACGCCGGGAAGCCTCTTGGCCCTCGTGGGCAGATGGGTGTCGGAGGTGAGCAGAAGCCTCATTCCCCCAGGCTACGCAGGACGGGAGTAGGACCGCGGAAGATAGTCTGTTACAGAACTATCTGCTACGGTCGCCCTGTCATCCGCGGACAGGAGGCCGCGCGCCTGTCTTCGTGCCCTCCGCCGAAAGGGACCACCCTGTGAACGAGACCACCGCCCGCACCGAGAACGACGGCCCGGCGCCCCGGGTGCTCAGCGACGAGGAGCTGTCCCGGCTGTTGGGGCAGCGGCAGTTCGGGGTGCTCGCGAGCGTCAGGGGCACCGGGCACCCGCACCTGTCGACCGTGCTCTACGAATGGAACGCCGAGGAGCGCGTCCTGCGCGTCTCCTCCACCGCCGACCGCCTCAAGGTCCGGCAGCTGCGCCGCGATCCGCACACCTCACTGCACGTCAGCGGTCCGGACGTATGGTCCTTCGCCGTGGCGGAGGGCGAGGCGGAGATAGTGGACCCGGCCGACGGGGCGGCCCCCGGCGAGCTGCCGCTCCCCGACCGGCGCGTGGTGATCCTGATCCGGGTCTCCCGGCTGTACGGGACCGCCCTGGACGTCCCGGCCCAGGACTGAGGAGCGGGATACGGGGCGGTACGGCTCCACGGCCCCGTCTCGCGCCGTCCGCTGGGATGCCCCGCGGGGATCCGGGCGGCCGTCAGGCGGGCAGGGGGAGCAGCAGCAGGGGGTCGGTGGTGGGCTGGTCGGATCCGCCGGCGGGTTCCAGGGTGAGGCCGACGCCGGAGGCGCCGGCCGGGTCGCCGGTGAGGACGACGGTCCCGTCGCGGTCCATCAGTCCGGCCGGGCGCATCGTGCCGTCGTGGTCGAGCCACAGCTGGTAGGTCGCGCCCGGTCCCGGGTCGGGCATGTTGGCGGCCGTGAAGACCGCCTTGTTCAGCTGCTTGGAGGTGACCACGGAGGTGAGGGCGCCGTTGCCGGCCCGGCCGTGGACCGGGCGGGCGTCGGGGGCGGCGAGAACGGCGCTGACCTGGTCCAGGCGCTGCCGGCTCTGCGCCTCGCGGCGCTCGGCGTCCTGGCTGCCCTGGTGCTGCCAGGCGGCCATACCGGCGAAGGAGACGGCGGCGGCGAGGCTCGCGGCGACCGCGAAGGACGCGGCCCTGCCCCGCGGCGCGGTCCACCGGCGTACTCCGACGGTGGGGGGAGACAGCCGCGGCGGAAGCTGGCGTACTGCGTCGATACCCGCGAGAACCCGCGGTCTGAGCGCGGCGGGCGGGGGCTGCGCGGCCGCGCCGGCCATCCGGGCGGCCGTCTCCTCGAACTCGGCGACTTCCACCCGGCACACCTCGCACCCGTCCAGGTGGGTCGCGAACGCCTCGCGTTCCGACTCCTCCAGCGCGCCCAGGGCGTATGCGGCGGTGAGGGCGTGCAGGTCGTCGTGGTGCTTGTTCATGCGGTCACCCCCATGCAGTCGCGCAGCCGGATCAGCCCGTCGCGCATACGTGTCTTGATCGTCGGCAGCGGAGTCCTGAGCGACGCGGCGACCTCACGGTAGGTCAGGCCCCCGTAGTAGGACAGGGTCACGGCCTGGCGTTGCAGCTCGGTCAGCCCGCGCAGGCAGCGGCGTACCTGCTCGCTCTCCAGGCGGGTCTCCACCTGCTCGGCCACCTCGTCGAACGGCCGCTGCTGCTCGCGGGCGGCGGTGTTGTGCTCGCGGTCGGCGGCCGCCTGCGCCGAACGGACCCGGTCCACCGCGCGGCGGTGCGCGATGGTGGCCGCCCACGCGGTGACGCTCCCCGCGCCGGGCCGGTAGCGGGCCGCCTGCCGCCACAGGTCGATCATCACCTCCTGGGTGACCTCTTCCGACTGGGCCCGGTCGCGTACCACCTTCAGGACGATCCCGAACACCAGCGGCGCGAGCGCGTCGTACAGGGCGGAGAACGCCTCCTTGTCCCCGCGGGCGACGTTCTCCATGACCGCGGCGAGGTCCGCCGCCGGGGTGGCCGCGCGCCCGAAGGGCAGGGGCCGGGTCACCGGCCGGCCTCCGGGCGGGCCGGCCGGGGTGAGGTACCGGCGGCGGCCGGGCCGGGACGCGGGGTCCATCGCATGGCTGTCCTTTGCGGTCGAAGGGCGGCCGAGTCCTCGGTGGGGAGGGTCGGGCGCCGGTCCGGGGCGGGAAACGGGACTCGGGCGGGGAGCGTTGTCGGGCAGGGAGCGTGATCGGGCGGTGAGCGTTATCGAGCGGGGAGCGTTATCGGGCGGGGAGCGGGCCCTGCCGCTTCTTCGTAGCCGACAGGCGTGCGGATGGGCGCCGCCGTCACCTCTTTCGCGCCGCTGGTAATCCCTTCGGGTGAGAGTGCCCGATCGGATCCGGCCCACGAAAGATCTTCAACTGATCGGGCGACTCACCCATCCGTCGCGGCGCCGGCGCCGAAGAGAGGGTGTGAACAACCTCCGCGAACCCCTCTCCCGCCCCACGGCCGGAATCACCGCCGGGCTCGTGTCCGGGCTGACCGCACTGGCGGTGGCCGAGCTCGTCGCCGCGGTGATCCGGCCGCAGGCCGGGCCGGTCAACGCCGTCGGGGCCGCGGCGATCGATCTGACCCCGGCGCCGGTGAAGGACTTCGCGATCCGGACCTTCGGCGAGGACGACAAGGTCGTCCTGCAGCTCGGGATCCTGGCCGTCCTCGCCCTCCTCGCCGCCGCGCTGGGCCTGGCGGCCCTGAACCACCGGCGCGTCGCCACTGCCGGGGTGCTGGTGTTCGGCCTGGTGGGAGGGGTCGCGGCGCTGAGCCGGCCCGACAGCACCGGCCCCGTCGACGTCCTGCCCTCCGTGGCCGGAGCAGTCGTGGGCGCCTTGGTCCTGTACTGGCTGGCGGGCAGGGCCGCGGACGTCGCCGCCCCCGCCCCGGGGGAGGTGACCGCCCGGGGTCCCGCCCGGCGGAGCTTCCTCGCCGCCGCCGCGGGCACCGCTGTCGCGTCCGTGGCCGCGGCGTCCCTGGGACGCCACCTGGCGGGGCGGAGCGGCCGGGGAGCCACCGCCTCCCGGCAAGCGGTCCGGCTGCCCGCACCCGCCTCACCCGCCCCGCCACTGCCCGGGAACGTACAGCCCGCTGTCGCCGGGATCAGCCCGTTCACCACCCCCACCGGCGACTTCTACCGCGTCGACACCGCCCTCGTCGTCCCGAGGGTCGATGCGGACACCTGGCGTCTCAGGATCCACGGCAAGGGCGCGCGCACCCGGACCTACAGCCTCAGCGACCTTCTCGCCCGCCCGCTGATCGAACGCGACATCACCCTGACCTGCGTGTCCAACGAGGTCGGCGGCCCCTACATCGGCACCGCCCGCTGGCTCGGCGTCCCGCTGGCCGACCTGCTGCGGGAGGCGGGCGTACGGCCGCCGTCGCAAGGGGGCGAGGCCGACCAGCTGGTGGCCCGCTCGGTCGACGGCATGACCCTGGGCTCACCCGTCGAGGACGTCATGGACGGCCGCGACGCCGTCCTCGCGGTCGGCATGAACGGCCGGCCGCTGCCCTTCGACCACGGCTTCCCCGTCCGCATGCTCGTCCCCGGCCTCTACGGCTACGTCTCCGCCTGCAAGTGGATCACCGACATCGAGCTGACCACCTTCGACGCCTACGACCCCTACTGGGTCAAACGGAACTGGGCCCGCAAGGCCCCCGTGAAGACCCAGAGCCGTATCGACACCCCCAAGCCCTTCGCCCGTCTCAGCCCGGGCACCGTCCCCGTCGCCGGAGTCGCCTGGGCGCAGCGCCGCGGCATCAACCGAGTCGAGGTCCGTATCGACGAGGGCCCCTGGCAGGACGCCGACCTGGCCCCCCAGGCCACCGTCGACACCTGGCGCCAGTGGTCCTACCCCTGGCAGGCCACCCCCGGCGGCCACACCATCAGCGTCCGCGCCACCGACGGCGACGGAGCCGTACAGACCGAACAGCGCACCCGGACCACTCCCGACGGCGCGAGCGGCTGGCACGGCGTCTTCACGACCGTCACCTGACCGCATATCCCCGCAACCCGACCCCCGAGCGCCCGCCCATCGGGCGGACACCTTTCCGAGGAGAAGACCCGTCATGAGCAACACCTTGAAGTTCCGCCGTACCGCCGTCGCCCTGGCCGCCGCAGCGGTCCTGCCGTTCTCCCTGGCCGCGTGCTCCTCCGGCGACAGCCAGGCCGACGCCGCGCCGGCCTCCTCCGCGGACAGCGGCAACGGATCCCGGACGCCCGCCCGGGCGGGCGGCTCCGCGGGCACCGACGGCCCGTTCGGCCCCGCCTGCGCCGGGGTTCCCGCGGAGGGCGCGGGCTCCTTCGCCGGCATGGCCGAGGACCCGGTGGCCACCGCCGCCTCGAACAACCCGGCCCTGTCGACCCTGGTCACCGCTGTCAAGCAGGCCGGTCTCGTCGACACATTGAACAGCGCCGAGGACATCACGGTCTTCGCGCCCACCAACGACGCCTTCGCCAAGATCCCGAAGGCCGACCTGGACAAGGTCCTCGCAGACAAGGCCACCCTGACGAAGATCCTCACCTACCACGTCGTCGGTCAGAGGCTGACGCCCGAGCAGCTGGAGAACGGCTCCTTCGCAACCCTGCAGAAGGGGATGGTCACCACCAGCGGCTCCGGCCAGTCCTACAAGGTCAACGACACCGCCGCCGTGGTCTGCGGCAACGTCGGGACCGCCAATGCCAATGTCTACATCATCGATACGGTGCTGATGCCGAAGTAGCCCCGGCACCTTTTCGCGACACCGGGCCGGCGGGCCCGCAACAACACGGCCGGCCCCCCGGCCGCCGCGGCCGCGACAGCAGCTA
>NZ_JBHXRU010000041.1:0-11689 GCF_042716255.1 Streptomyces sp. NPDC058662
GCCCCCTCCCGCGGGGGGGGGGCGCCCGCGGCGTGGGGGGCGGCCTGGGGCCCCCGGGCGGGGGGGGGGCGGGCGGCGGCCCGGGGGTTGGGGGGGCCGCCGGGCCCGCGCGCGCCGCACGCCGCCCGGCCGCCCCGCACAGCCCCGGCGCCCGCGCCGCCCGCGCCCGCCGCACCGCCGGCGCCGTCCGAGTCCGCCGCACCGCCCGCACCGTCCGCACCCGAGAACCCGCCCCTGACCGAGAAGGTGACCGTCTGATGGCTCCGGGCGTCAAACTGATGCAGAAGGTCTCCTCGACCCCGCTGTTCGCCAAGATCGCGCCCCATGTCATCCCCGCACTCGACAAGGCGGTGCACCGGCTGACCCGGGGCAAGGTCCTGCTCAGCGCCCGGATGCTGCCGGGCCTGATCCTGACCGCCAAGGGCGCCAGGACCGGCGCGCCGCGTACCACCCCGCTCGCCTGCATGCCGCAGGACGGCGGGGCGGGCTGGCTGCTGATCGGCTCCAACTTCGGCCGCCCCGGACACCCCGCATGGACCGGGAACCTGCTCAAGCACCCGGACGCGGAAGTGAGTTGGAAGGGCGAGGACATCGCTGTACGCGCCCGCCTGCTGGAGGGGGAGGAGCGCGCGGAGGCGTGGCGGGCGGTGCTCACCTTCTGGCCGCCGTACGCGACGTACCAGGCGCGCATCGAGCGCGAGATCCGGCTGTTCCGCCTGGAGCGCCGCTGAGCGCGGGCACTGCCCGGGGCGGTGAGCGGCCGGCGGGCCCCGGAGGAGTCCGGGGTCCGCCGCTACTTCGTCGGCTTCTTGCCCGTGATGCCGAGGTGGACGAGCAGGGCCAGGTTCGGCTTGAGCTCCGCCTGCTTGACGCCCCAGGTCTGGAAGCCCTTCTGGTGCGAGGCGACCGCGGCGAGCATCGCGACCAGCGAACCGGCCATCGCGGCCGGGCTGACGTCCTTGTCGACCTTGCCCTTGGCCTGGAGCTCCTTCATCGACTCCGTGAGGGAGTTGGTGACGGAGTTGAGGATCTTCATGCGGATCTTGTAGAAGCGCTTGTCGCCCTCGGCCGCGCCCAGGTCGACGACCCTGAGGATCGCGTCGTTGCGCCGCCAGAAGTCCAGGAACCCTTCGACGAGTTCCTCGGCCGCCGCCCAACCGGACTTGCCCACCCAGGTGCGGCCCTCGACCAGTGAGGTCAACTGCGCGCCCTCGGCGGCCATGTGCTCGGCGATCTCCAGGACGGCGCCCTCGACGTCCGGGAAGTACTGGTAGAAGGTCGCGGGGGAGGTACCGGCCCTGCGCGCGACGTCGATCACCTTGACGTCGCGGTACGGCGAGGAGCTGAGCATCTCGCTGAGGCAGTCGAGCAGCTTCTGCCGCGTCGCCTGGCCGCGCCGGCCGGCGACACGCCCGTCGACGGTGCGTACTTGTCCTGTCATGCCGTCAGCTTACCGACGCGTGATCGGCGCGCTATTCGGCCGCCCGCAAATGGGGTTACGGGGCCGCTGGCCTGGTCGGGAGCCGGTGGCGCGGGGCCGAGGGGAAGGGTTTCCGGCCGGATGCGCCTCCCGCGCCTGCCTCCCGCGCCCGCCCCCCCCGCCGGATGCGCCGCCCGCGCCCGCCTCCCGGCCCGCCGCGCCCGCTCCGCGCGTGGCGCCCCGGTTCCCCAGGGTTTCCCCCGATTAGTCTTATCAACAGGCTGTGGACAAGTTTTCGGGCAGATCATGGCTGGGAGAGGTGGGAGGGCACGTACCCCCGCACAACGGAAGGAACCGGGCTCATGGCCGCATTCGCGGAAGGCGCACCCTGCTGGGTGGACGCCTCGCTTCCGGACGTCGAGGCGGGCAAGCGCTTCTACGGTGAGCTCTTCGGGTGGACCTTCGCGGAAGGCGGGGGCGCCGAGTACGGCCACTACACACAGGCCTACAGCCGGGGCCGCAACGTCGCCGCCCTCGCCCCCAAGCCCGACGGCCGGATGCCCACGGTCTGGGGCGTCTACCTCTACACCTCCGACGCCTACGCCTGCGCCTCCCGGATCCGCGCGGCCGGCGGCCAGATGGTCATGGACCCGCAGCCCGTCGGCCCGTACGGGACCGCCGCGATGGCCGCCGACCCCGGCGGGGCCGTGTTCGGCCTCTGGCAGCCCGGCACCCACCACGGCTTCGACGCCCAGCAGGAGCCTTACACGTACTGCTGGAGCGAGGTCTACACCCGGGCCCGGGACGCCGTCGACGTCTTCTACGCCAAGGTGTTCGGCTACGTACCGCAGGACCAGGACGACGCAGGCATCGAGTACCGCGTCTGGTCCCCGCCCGGCAGCGCGCCCGGTTCCGACACCGCCGTCATGGGCCGCAGCCTGATCACCGACGCCTTCCCCGAGGCCATGCCCGCGCACTACCTCGTCTACTTCGCCGTCCCGGACTGCGACCAGTCCGTCGCGATGGTCCAGCGCCTCGGCGGGCGGGTCACCGCGGACCCCTTCGACACCCCGTACGGGCGGATCGCCGTCGTGGCCGACAATCAAGGGGCGGTCTTCGGACTGCTCGCCGAACCGCGCACGAAGACCGAGGCGTGACGGTCGGCACCGCCGTGCCGGGGCCGGACCGGGCCCGGGCCTGACAGAATCGGGTGTGCGCGACCGGGCGGCGCCCGGGAGTGGACGCTGCACGGGGCATCGCCCCGTGCCGGTGCGAGCGGGCCCGGTGAGGGGCTCGTACGGGGATGTGTGGAGGCGAGTGGTGGAGCAGCTGACGCAGCACGACCCGAGACGGATCGGCCCCTTCGAGGTGCTGGGACGGCTCGGCGCCGGCGGCATGGGGCTGGTCTATCTCGCGCGGTCGGCGTCGGGACGACGGGTCGCGATCAAGACGGTGCGCACCGAGCTCGCCGAGGACCAGCTGTTCAGGGTCCGGTTCACCCGCGAGGTGGAGGCGGCCCGCGCCGTGTCCGGCTTCTACACCGCGGCCGTGGTCGACGCCGACCCGCGCGCCGCCGTGCCGTGGCTGGCGACCGCCTACGTGCCGGCGCCCTCCCTGGAGGAGATCGTCAACGAGTGCGGGCCGATGCCCGCCCAGGCCGTACGCTGGCTCGCCGCCGGCATCGCCGAGGCCCTGCAGTCCATCCACGGCGCCGGCCTCGTCCACCGCGACCTGAAGCCGTCGAACGTGCTCGTCGTCGAGGACGGGCCGCGCGTGATCGACTTCGGTATCGCGAGCGGGGTCTCCAACACGCGGCTGACCATGACGAACGTCGCCGTGGGCACCCCCGCCTACATGTCGCCCGAGCAGGCCAAGGACTCCCGCAGCGTCAAGGGCGCCAGCGACGTCTTCTCGCTCGGCTCGACGCTGGTCTTCGCCGCCACCGGGCACCCGCCGTACCACGGGGCGAACCCGGTGGAGACGGTCTTCATGCTGCTGCGCGAGGGCCCGAACCTGGAGGGGCTGCCCGAGGAGCTGCGGCCGCTCATCGACTCCTGCATGCAGATGGACGCCACGCTGCGGCCCACCCCGGCCGACCTGCAGGCGCAGCTCGCCCCGCACCTGTTCGACGGCGGCGACGACAGCGGCACCGCCTCCGCGTGGCTGCCCGCGCGGGCCGTCGCGATGATCGAGGCCCGGCGCGCGGGGCACCGCACGCCCCCGGCCCCCGTGGTCCCCGGCCCCGGCGGCGGCGGAGCACGCGGTCCCGTCTCCGGGCCCGCGACGCACCGGCGCCAGCGCGGCGTCGACCCCTGGGTGGACCCGCGTACCGGTCACGCCGTGCCGCAGCGCCCGCACCACCCGCCGATGTCCCCGGTGCGCTCCGGTGAGCCCGTCCGCCTCGGCGGGTCCCCGGTGCCGATCGGGCCCGGCCCCCGCGCGAGTGCCCCGGCGCCCGCCGCGCACGCCGCCGCGGACTCGGCGACCGGCTGGATCCGGCCGCCCGGCGGCGCGGCGGGCGGGTCCGGCCCGGCCTCCGCGGTAGCGCCGTCCGTACCCGCCCCCGGCCCGGCCCCCGACAGCGGCCGCTGGCGCCCGTGGCGCTTCCGGATGTCGAACGAGGTCTGGGGCACCCCCACCGTCGCCGGGGACCTGCTCTACGTCACCTCCTTCGAGGTGCACGCCCTGGACGTCGGCAGTGGCCGCCGCCAGTTCAAGACCCGCGACGTCGCCTGGTCCATGGCCGTCTCCGACGGCCGCATCCACGCCTCCGACGGCCCCTCCCTCTACGCGCTGGACGCGACAGACGGCTCCGAGCGGTGGCGGCTGTCCACCGAGGCGTGGGTCTACGGCCTGCGCGCGGACCGGGGCACCGTGGTCACCGCCACGCGCGGTGGCGGCGTACAGGGCTGGGAGGCGTCCAACGGCCACAAGCTGTGGGAGCTGACCGGGGCGCAGAGCGACTTCGAGACCCCGGAGGCGACCCCCGTCCTGCACGACGGCACGGTCTACGTGTGGCAGGACGCCCGGCTGCGCGCGCTCGACGCCCGCACCGGGCGCGAGTCCTGGTCCTACCCGGTCGGCGACGCGGCCTCCTGCGGGAACGTCCCGGTCCGTGTCACCCCCGCCCCCGACGGCAACGTGTACGTGGCGGCCGGCACCCGGGTGCTCTCCGTCGACCGGGCCTCGGGCCGGGTCCGCTGGCATTTCGAGGCGCCGGCGGTGTTCCTGGCGCCCCCGGCGTTCGCGCCCGGCGCGGCGGTGACCGGCGGCGGGGTCTACCTCGTCGACTACCTCGGCACCGTGTACGCGCTCGACGCGATCACCGGAAAGGACCGCTGGCGCATCGCGACGGAGTCCCGGCAGTCCGCGGACCCGGTACTGGTCGCCGCCGGCAACGTCCACCTGGGCGCGGGCAGCGCCCTGTACACGCTCGACGCGGTCACCGGCACCCCGAAGTGGCGCTTCGCGGCCGGCGGCGAGATCACCGGCCTGCCCGCGGTCGCGGACGGCCGGGTGCACTTCGGTTCGGCGGACCACTGCCTGTACACGCTGGACGCGGCGGGCGGGCAGCTCCGCTGGAAGCTGGCCACGGGCGGCGAGATCACCGGCGCCCCGGTCGCCGAGGCGGGAGTGGTCTACGCGTGCAGCAAGGACCGGTGCGTGTACGCCCTGGACGCGGCGAAGGGGACGGGCACCCGGACGAGCGGCTGACCTGCCCGGCGGCGGCGCTCCGGCCCCGCCGGACAGCGCACGGCACCGGGAGTGACAGGATGGACCCCATGAGCAACGTCTACTTCGACATCACCATCAACGGCGAGGCCGCCGGCCGCATCGAGTTCAAGCTCTTCGACGACGTCGTCCCGAAGACCGCCCAGAACTTCCGCGAGCTCGCGACCGGCGTCCACGGCTTCGGCTACGCCGGCTCCCCCTTCCACCGCGTCATCCCGCAGTTCATGCTGCAGGGCGGCGACTTCACCAACCAGAACGGCACCGGCGGCAAGAGCATCTACGGCGAGAAGTTCGCCGACGAGAACTTCCAGCTCAAGCACGACCGCCCGTTCCTGCTGTCGATGGCGAACGCCGGCCGCAACACCAACGGCTCGCAGTTCTTCATCACCACCGTCGCGACCCCGTGGCTCGACGGCAAGCACGTCGTCTTCGGCGAGGTCGTCTCGGGCTCGGACCTCGTCACCAAGATCGAGGGCCTCGGCTCCCAGTCCGGCGCCACCCGCGGCAAGATCGAGATCTCGGGCTCGGGCGTCGTCGACGCCTGATCTCTGCTGATCTGCTGATCCACCCCGGCACCGTCCGGCCGGTCGGCCCCGTCCCCGCGCACCGGGGCCGGGGCCGCCGCCATGTCCGGGCGGGGCCCGCACGGGCGCGCGGCGGCCTGCCGCGGGCGGACCGTCCACGGGACGGCCGTCGTACCGGGCACGGAAGGAGATCCGGACGGCGGCCGCCGCTCCGATCGGACCCCTCGGGGACCGGGCGCGTTGCGGATCGTGCCGGGCCCCTCGGTACGGGGTCCCGGTCCCGACGCTACGCCCGGCACCCGGAGCCCGCACGCGGGGCGCGACGGGCCCGCCCGCCGGGCCGGGAGGGGCGCGCGGGTGGGGCCGTACGAGTCCCTGCGGGGAGCCCGCACTCCCGCATCCCCCCGCGCTCCGGGCCGGCGCGGTTACCGCCCGCCCTCACCGCACGCGCGGCCGGGGGGCCTGCCGGCGGCCCGTGAACAGCTCCGCCTGCCGTTCGGGCGGAAGGTTCCCCAGGGCGATCAGCGCCGGGGCCTGCGCCAGGGCCTGCTGGAGCGCCGCCTGCTTCGCCGACCACAGGGCCCGCACCGTGCCCTGCACGGCCTCCGTCGGGAAGCCGGCCAGCGTCCGCGCCGCCCGCAGGGCCGCCGGGAGCAGTTCCCCGGGCGCGGTCAGCTCCGAGACGAGCCCGATCTCGTGGGCCCGCCGCGCGGAGAGCCGCTCGGCCGTACCCATCAGGGACATCCGGGCGACCTCGCCGAACGGCATGCGCTGCGCCATGTAGACGGCCTCGTAGGCGCTCACCATCCCGTAGGTCGTGTGCGGGTCGAAGAAGGTCGCCGTGTCGGAGGCGATCAGGAAGTCCGCCTCGCCCAGCAGGTAGAAGGCGCCGCCGCAGGCCATGCCGTTGACGGCGGCGACGACCGGCTTCCACAGGTCCGACGCCTTGGGGCCGATGGCGACCAGCGGGTCGTCGACCGAGTACGGGGAGCCCGGCTGCGGCACCCGGACGTCCCGGTCGATCCCGGTGCAGAAGGCGGCCGACCCGGCTCCCGTCAGCACGACCGCCCGCACGTCCGGGGCGGAGCGGAACTCCCGCCACACCCGTCCCAGCTCGGCGGCGGTCGCCAGGTCGACGGCGTTGTGCCTGCGCTCCCGGTCCAGGGTGACGACCGCGACGCCGGTCGCCCCGTCCCGTTCCACCCGCAGGGTCACGGCTTCTCCAGCACCCAGCGCGGCACCGTCATCCCGCCGGTCTCGGTGAAGACCACCTGCACGCGTGCGCCGATGCGCAGCCGCGTCGGGTCCACCGAGTCGAGCGGGGCGTCGGCGGAGGCCACCAGGTTCCCGGCGAGCCTGATGTGCGGGGCGTCGGCCAGCTCCACCAGGATCACGTTGTACGGGGCCTGCGCGGCGTAGGCGGGCAGCAGGGGCGGATGCGGGCGGACGTAGGACCAGACGCGGCCCCGGCCGCTCATCGGGCGCCACTCGCTGTCGAAGGACCGGCAGTGCGGGCAGCAGGGGCGGGGCGGGAAGCGCAGTCGGCCGCAGGCGGCGCAGGCCTGGACGCGGAGTTCGCCCCGGGCGGCGTACTCCCAGAAGGGGGCGCCGTCCTCGTCCGGAACGGGCAGCAGCAGGCCCTCGCCGTCCCCGGCCCCGGTCCCGGCGGTGGAGGGCGCGGGCGCGGGCTCCGGCGCGGAGACGGGTACGGGCGCGGATGCGGGTACGGGCGCGGGCGCGGATGCGGCGGCGGTCATCGGTCAGCTCCTCAGCAGGATCGCGGACGTCGGGACACCCTCGCCCGCCGTCACCAGGCAGGTCGCGGCGTCCGGCACCTGGGCGGTGGAGGCGCCGCGCAGCTGCTTGACGCCCTCGTTGATCAGGTTGAAGCCGTGCACGTACGCCTCGCTCAGCCCGCCGCCGCCGGTGTTGATCGGCAGCCGGCCGCCCATCTCCAGGGCGCCGCCCTCCGTGAAGGCGGCGCCCTCGCCGCGCCCGCAGAAGCCGTAGCCCTCCAGGGAGAGCGGGATGAGCGGGGTGAAGGCGTCGTAGATCTGGGCGACGTCCACGTCCTGGGGTCCGAAGTCGGCCTGTTTCCACAGGTGGCGCGCGGCCGTCCAGGCGGGGCCCGACAGCGGGTCGTCGTTCCAGTAGTTGACCATCCCGTGGTGCTGGGACGGCAGTCCCTGGGCGACGGAGTGCACGTAGACCGGCTTCCGGCGGCAGTCCCGGGCCCGTTCGGCGGAGACGATCACGCAGGCCAGCGCGCCGTCGGTCTCCAGGCAGTTGTCGAAGAGGCAGAGCGGGTCGCTGATCATGCGGGAGGTCATGTACATCTCGCGGGTCAGCGGGCGCTCGTACATCATCGCGGCGGGGTTCTCGTTGGCCCGGTTGCGGCAGGCCATCGCCACGTTGAACAGGTGGTCGCGGGTGGCCCCGTACTCGTGCATGTAGCGACGGGCCAGCATCCCGATCTCGTCGGCCGGCCGCAGCAGGCCGAAGGGACGGGTCCACTGGCCGGGGGTGGGCAGTTGGACGGCGGTGTTCTTCCAGGGGCGGGGGCCGGAGCCGCGCTTGCGGGAGCGCCAGGCGACGCCGACGGTGGCCTGGCCGGTGGCGACCGCGGACGCGAGGTGGCCGACGGTGGCGCAGGAACCGCCGCCGCCGTAGCCGATCTTGGAGAAGAAGGTGACGTCGCCGGCGCCGATGGCCTTGGCGACCTCGACCTCGTCGGTCTCCTCCATCGTGTAGGAGGAGAAGGCGTCGACCTCGGACGGGTCGATGCCCGCGTCGTCGAGCGCCGCCAGGATGGCCCGGCAGGCCAGTTCCTTCTCGGACTGCGGCAGTCGTCTGGCAAAGGCGGTCTGGCCGATGCCGACTATCGCCGTAGCGTCCTTGAGCGTTGCCGCCATCGCCACCTCCGGGCCGTGCGCCAGTACTGACAGCCGCGAAGGCTACAGCTAATCTGACGGATAGTCAGCTACTGGGCACCGGGGAGGGCGGACGATGGGCGAGGACGCGGTCGGGAACGGGCACGGCCCGCGGCGCGGGAGCACGTGCGGGGACGGGGGCCGCCGCGGCCCGGCCCGCAGACCGGGCGAGAACCCCGGGGACGGACGGCGGACCGGAACGGGGTCCGGGTCGGGGTCGGGGGCGGGCACCGGGGACGTGCGCGGGGCGGGGTCGGGGTCGCGGTCCGGCACCGGGGACGTGCGAGAGGCGGGGCCGGGGCCGGGATCGGGTCCGGGCGCGGTGCCCGCCCAGGAGCCCGTGCCGGGATGGGGGTCGGGCGCGGGGCCAGCGTCCGGGCCGGGTCCTGCGTCCGGGCCGGGTCCTGCGTCCGGGCCGGGTCCTGCGTCCGGGCCGGGGCACGCGTTCGGGCCGGGGGCCGAGGATCCGCGCGGGGACCTGCGCTGGGGCAGCATCGCGGGCCTGGTCCGGGACGCCGCCGCGCGCTACGGAGACCGCGAGGCCGTCGTCGACGGCCGCGTCAGGGTCAGCTACGCGCAGCTCGGCGCGCGCGTGGAGCGCGCCGCGGCCGCCTGCATGGCGGCGGGCGTCGAGCCCGGCGACCGCGTCGCCGTCTGGGCCCCCAACACCCTGGAATGGATCGTCTCCGCCCTCGGGGCCGTCTCGGCGGGCGCGGTGCTCGTCCCACTGAACACCCGCTTCAAGGGCGCGGAAGCGGCGTACGTCCTGGGGCGCAGCCGCGCCCGGCTCCTCTTCGTCACCGGCACCTTCCTCGGCACCTCGTACGTCGCCTCCCTGCGCCGCGCCGCCGCCGAGGGGCCGGGCGCCGGGCCGCTGCCGGGGCTGCCGCACCTGGAGCAGGTCGTGGTGCTCGCCGAGGACGCCCCCGAGTCCTTCCGCACCTGGAAGGACTTCCTGGCCGACGGAAACCCCGTACCGGCGGAGGCCGTCCGCGCTCGCGCCGACGCCATCCCCTCCGACGCCCCCTCGGACATCATCTTCACCTCCGGCACCACCGGCAGCCCCAAGGGCGCCGTCATCAGCCACGCCCAGTCCCTGCGCTGCTACGCGGTCTGGAGCGAGCTCGCCGGACTGCGCGAGGGCGACCGCTACCTGATCGTGAACCCGTTCTTCCACACCTTCGGATACAAGGCGGGCGTCATCGCCTGCCTGATGCGCGGCGCCACGATGATCCCGCAGCCGGTCTTCGACGTGGACACCGTCCTGGCCAACGTCGCCGCCGAGCGGATCTCCGTACTGCCCGGGCCGCCCACGCTCCACCAGTCCCTCCTGGACCACCCCCTGCGCGCCCACCACGACCTGTCCGCCCTGCGCCTGGTCGTCACGGGTGCCGCCGTGGTCCCGCTCCGGCTCGTGGAACGGCTGCGGTCCGAACTGCGCGTCGCCGTCGTACTCACCGCGTACGGGCTCTCGGAGGCCGGCGGCATCGTCACCATGTGCCGGCGGGAGGACCCGCCGGAGGTCGTCGCGGCGACCTCGGGGCGGCCCGTCCCCGACACGGAACTGCGCATCGCCGGCCCCGGCGGCGAGCCGCAGCCCCCCGGGACGCCCGGCGAGGTGTGGGTGCGCGGCCACCACGTCATGCGCGGCTACTTCGAGGACGAGGCCGCGACCGCCGAGGCCGTCACCGGCGACGGCTGGCTGCGCACGGGCGACGTCGGGGTCCTCGACGCCGCCGGGAACCTGCGCATCACCGACCGGATCAAGGACATGTTCATCGTCGGCGGCTTCAACGCCTACCCGGCGGAGATCGAGCAGCTCCTCGGACTGCACCCGGACATCGCGGACGTCGCCGTGGTCGGCGTCCCCGACCCGCGCCTGGGGGAGGTCGGCAAGGCGTACGCCGTCCGGCGCCCCGGCTCCACCCTCACGGCCGACGACCTGATCGCCTGGTCCCGGCGCGAGATGGCCAACTACAAGGTGCCGCGCGCGGTGGAGTTCGTCCCCGCGCTGCCGCGCAACGCGAGCGGGAAGGTCCTCAAGAGAGAACTGCGCACCCGCCGCTGAACTCCGCCGCTGAACCCCGCGCCGGGCCTACTCCTCGGGGCCCGGCCGGCGGGCCAGCACCAGCCGCCAGCGGGGCGCCCCGGAGGGCAGCCGGCCGAACTGCTCCAGGGGCACGGTCGACACGGAGAGGCCGGCCGCCGCCAGGTCCTCGCGGACCCCGCTCAGCGGGAAGGTGCGGTAGTACATGACGAACGGCGGCCGCCACAGCGCGTTGCGCACCCGCATCGCCGCGTCGAAGCCCGTGACGGCCCACCAGGGCGGCGAGCCGGGCGCCATCGGCGCACCGATCGGGAAGGCGAAGACGCCCCCCGGGCGCAGCGCCGAGCGGACGCCGGCGAAGAGGGCGGGACGCTCGGCGGGAAGGAAGTGCCCGAAGGCGCCGAAGCTCACCGCGAGGTCGTACGCGCCCGCGAGCCCGGCGGGCAGCGCCCGCGCGTCAGCCCGTACGAAGTCCACCTCGGGGCGCGGCCCGGCCTCCGGTGCGGCGGCGGGCCCGTGCGCGCGCCGGGCCTGGTCGAGCATGCCCGCGCTCAGGTCCACCCCCGTCACCCGGTCCCGGCACAGCCGCCGCAGCAGCGGGATCGCGGCGCCGGTGCCGCAGCAGACGTCCAGGCCGGCCCCGAAGGGGCCCTCGTGCAGGGCCAGTGCCTCCCCGACGGCGTCGAGCATCCGGTCGGGGGTGCGGAAGGGCGTGTGGTCGAACTTCGGGGCGAGCAGGTCGTAGCCGCGCTCGACGGAGGAGAGGGCCTGCACGGCGAGTTCGCGGACGCTCGGCCCGTGGGTGCTGAACACGCACCCACCCTAAGGGCTGTGCCGCACTCCGCGGCGGGCACCGGCCGCTCCCGGATCCTTCGGCGCCGCGCCCGTGAACGGGTGCGCGGCGGCCGCGGTGGCTCCCCCTCCGGGCCACCGCGACCGCCGTTCCCCCCTTGATAACCCCATACTGTTAGGGGGGGGGTGGGCCCGTGCTACCGGGGCGGGGCGGACGCCTGGGTGTGAAGCCTCTGGGTGTGCA
>NZ_JBHXRU010000041.1:11699-53260 GCF_042716255.1 Streptomyces sp. NPDC058662
CGGGGCACCGCGTCTGGCTTTCGCCCCTTGAGGCCGAGATCGTCTTCGGTGGTGCGTGGGCCAGTCCTTGGGGCGCGGGCCGGACGCGTGGTTGTCCAGCGTCTGGATCTCCTCGTCCGCGGCGTGGTTGTCGAGCGGCTTGTCCAGCGGCTTCTCGACCGGCGTGTCCAGCGGCTTGATCCCGACGCCCGAGGCGTGGTTGTCGAGGGGGCGGATGTCGCCCTCGGTCGGCAGGGTGTTCTCGTTCGTCGTCATCGAAATCTCCCGTTGGATGGGTAGGGCCCGTTCGGCGATTCCCCCGCGGACCGCCGAACGGGTGGTCCTCCAACCGACCCCGCGTCCCCCGACGCGCCGGGCCGATGCACCTATCGTGTCGGGTGGCGATAAACGAACGATGAACGCCTCGTTCATCGCCCGTCGATGCCCGTCGATGCCGTCGCGGTCCATCGAGGCCCGGCAGCCGACGCGGACGCGTCACGGCGCGGCAGTGGCGGGTGCGGAACCCGCTCAGGCCGCCACCTCCGACGCCAGCAGCGCCCGCACCTCGCCCAGTTCGGCCGATCCGAGCTGCGCGAACACCGTCTCCGCGTCCCGCCAGCAGGCCCGCGCGCGGTCCCGCTGGCCCAGCCGCCGCAGGGCCTTCCCCAGCACCGTCAGCACGGTCGCCCGCCGCCACTCGCCGCCGATCCCGCGCAGTGCGATGGCCTGTTCGGCGTGCGAGGCGGCCAGGGTGGGCCGGCGGGCGGCCAGATGGGCCTCGGCGAGCCGGAAGTGGGTCACGCCCTCCCACAGCGGCTGCCGGTTGTCGTGGAACAGCGAGAGGGCCTCGGCGAGCTGTGCCAGGGCCTCCCCGAGGCGCCCGGCCTGGGTCAGCGCGATGCCGAGCGCGTACCGGCCGTTGGCGAGGCGCAGGGTCAAACCCATCCGGTCGTATATGGCGATGCCCTGCTGCGCGAGGTCGATGGCGCTGGTGAGGCGGCCCAGCTCCACATGGATCCGCGACAGGTTGCACAGGGCGCTCGCCTCGCCGATGTTGTTGCCGTCGGCGCGGAAGTTGTCGATGGCCTCCCGCAGGTACCGCTCGCCGTCGGCGTGCCGGCCCTGGTAGAGGGCGATGATGCCGCGGTCGTTGGGCGCCCAGCAGCTGGGCAGCGGGTCGCCGGCCTCCCGGGCCAGCGCCGTGGCCTGGCGGGCCTCGTCGTCGGCCTCGGTGAACCGGCCGGTGAAGAGGTGGACCATGGTGAGGGTGGTACGGGCCCTGCCCTCGGCCCGGGGGTCCCCGGCGGCCCTGGCGGCGTCGCGCAGGGCCATGGCGGCGGATTCGTACTGCTTGGAGTTGGCCCCGGACTCGGCGAGGTCCTTGGCCGCCCACAGCAGGTCCACGGCCCGGCGCAGGACCCGCGCCTCGCCGGTCCGTACGGCGGCCTGCCGTACGCACGCCAGCAGGGGGTCGGCCTCGGCGTACAGCCAGTCCAGGGCGGCGCGCGGGTCGGCGAAGACCAGTCCGGGGTAGTGGGTGTCGGACAGGTGCGCGGGGAGCCGGTCGCCGGGGCGCTCCAGGGCGTAGACCCCGGAGGCGGTGGCCAGGTAGAAGTCCAGCAGCCGGTCCAGGGCGGCGTCGCGTCCGCCCGGCGGCAGCTCGTCGCGCTCGGCGCAGGCACGCGCGTAGAGGCGTACGAGGTCGTGGAAGCGGTAGCGGCCGGGGGCGGCGGATTCGAGGAGCGAGCAGTCGACCAGGGCCTCAAGGAGGTCCTCGGTGTCGTGCTCGGGCAGGTCGAGGACGGCGGCCGCGGCGGAGAGGGAGATGTCGGGGCCGTCGGCGAGGCCCAGGAGGCGGAAGGCGCGCTGCTGGGCGGGCTCCAGCTGGCCGTAGCCGAGTTCGAAGGTGGCTTTGACCGCGAGGTCGCCCGCCTGGAGCTCGTCGAGGCGGCGGCGCTCGTCGGCGAGCTTCGCGGCGAGGACGGAGACGGTCCAGGTGCGGCGGGCGGCGAGGCGCGAGGCGGCGATGCGGATGGCCAGCGGCAGGAAGCCGCAGGCGCCGACCACGTCGAAGGCCGCCTGGCGCTCGGCTCCGACCCGTTCGGCGCCGACGATCCGGGTGAAGAGCTGGAGGGCCTCCTCGGGGCTCATCACGTCGAGGTCGACGAGATGGGCCCCGGCGAGGCCCGCCATGCGGACCCGGCTGGTGACGAGGGCGGCGCAGCCGGCCGTGCCCGGCAGCAGCGGGCGCACCTGGGCGGCGTCCCGGGCGTTGTCGAGCAGGACCAGGACCCGGCGGCCGTCGAGGGTGGAGCGGTAGAGCGCGGCGCGGTCGGCGGGGGAGTCGGGGATGGCGGTGTCGGGAGTGCCCAGGGCGCGCAGGAAGGACCCGAGGACGGCCTCCGGCTCGGCGGGGCGGGCCTCGGTGCCCTGGAGGTCGACGTACAGCTGTCCGTCGGGGAAGTGCGGGCGGGCGGCATGGGCGACGTGCACGGCGAGGGTGGTCTTGCCGACGCCGCCGATGCCCGCGAGCGCCGAGACGGCCATGACCTGACCCGTGGCGCCGCCGGACAGGATGGCGCCGAGCTCGCCGACGAAGCTGGCGCGGCCGGTGAAGTCGGGCACGGTCGCGGGCAGTTGGGCGGGCCGCAGGTGGACGGACGCCGCGGCCGGCGCCGGGTCCTCGGTGCGGGCGAGGTCGGCGTCGGCATTGAGGATGCGCTGCTGGAGGGCGGCGAGCTCGGGGCGCGGGTCGACGCCGAGCTCGTCGGCGAGGAGCCGGCGGGTGTCGGCGTACACGGCGAGGGCCTCGGCCTGGCGGCCGCTGCGGTAGAGGGCGAGCATCAGCAGTTCGCGCAGGCGCTCGCGCAGGGGGTGCGCCGCGGTGAGTGCGGTGAGCTCGGAGACGGCCTCGGCGTGGTGGCCTACCTCAAGGTCCAGGTCGAGGCGGGTCTCCAGCAGCTGCAGGCGCCACTCCGCGAGCCGGGTGCGTTCGGTCTCGGCGTGCGGGCCGGGGACCCCGGCGAGGGGCTCGCCGTCCCACAGGTCCAGGGCGCGGGCCAGCAGCGTACGGGCCCCGCCGCGGTCCCCGCGGGCGCGGGCCGCCTCGGCGTCGGCGGCGAGGCCGCGGGCGACCCCGAGGTCGAGGGTGGCGGCGGAGCGCAGGCGGATGGCGTAGCCGCCGGACTCGGTGACGAGCTGCCCCGGGTCGAGCACTTTGCGCAGGCGGGAGGCGTACGTACGGATGGTGGCGAGGGCCTGCTGCGGCGGGTCCTCGCCCCAGATGGCGTCGATGAGTTCGGGCGCGGTGGCGGTGCGGCCGTCGCGGAGCAGCAGGGCGGCGAGCAGGGCGCGCTGCTGGGGGGTGCCGGAGGGCAGCGCCTCGGCGCCGCGCCAGGCGCGGATGGGCCCGAGGACGGCGAAGCGGGAGCCGGCGGCGGGGGCGGGGGCGGCGGGCGGAGCGGGGGTGGCGGGTACAGATGCGGCGGGCGCGGCGGGCGCGGTGGTGAACGGCCGGCCGCGGGTCGGGTTGCGGGTCGGGTCGCGGGTCGGGTCGGGCGCGGGGGTGTCGGCCTCGGTGAGGGTCCGGGCTGCTTCGGGGTGGTTCCGCTGGTGCGGGATGGCCGGTATGCCGTCCATCTGTGGTCCCCCCTGCCTTCCGTCGGTGTAAGGGCCAGTCTGCCCTGTGATGCACGTACACGTCAGCCCGTAGCGGACCCCGTGGCTCCCAAGTAGCTGACGGTTCGTCAGATTGCAGCTACCGTAGCCGGTATGGAGACCTTCCCGAAGATCATCTCGGTGGACGACCACACGGTTGAGCCCCCCCATGTCTGGCGGGACCGGCTCCCGTCCAAGTACCGGGACACCGGCCCCCGCGTCGTCCGCGCCCCCTTGAAGGAAATGACCTTCCTCGGCGGCAGGTTCGCTCCCGTCATGGGTGCCCGGGGCGACGACGGCCCGATCGGCGACTGGTGGGTGTACGAGGACCTGCACCGCCCCCTCACCCGCCTCGACACGGCGGTCGGGTACGACCGCGACGAGATCAAACTGGAAGTCATCACCTACGAGCAGATGCGCCCGGGGTCCTTCTCGGTTCCCGACCGGCTCGCCGACATGGACGTCAACCACGTCCAGTCCGCGCTCTGTTTCCCGACATTCCCGCGCTTCTGCGGCCAGACCTTCACCGAGGCCGCCGACCGCGAACTCGGACTGCTCGGGGTGCGCGCGTACAACGACTGGATGGTGGAGGAGTGGTGCGGCCCGGACGCCCGGGGCCGTCTCATCCCCCTCACCCTGATCCCGCTCTGGGACGCCGAACTGGCGGCGGCCGAGGTCCGCCGCAACGCGGCGCGCGGCGTGCGCGCGGTGGCCTTCTCGGAGATACCCCCGCACCTGGGGCTGCCCTCCGTGCACACGGACTACTGGGACCCCTTCCTGCGGGCGTGCGACGAGACCGGCACGGTCATCGCCATGCACATCGGCTCCTCCTCCCGCATGCCGTCCACCTCGGCGGACGCCCCGCCTGCGGTCGGCTCCACCATCACCTTCGCCAACTGCTGCTTCTCGATGGTCGACTGGCTGATGAGCGGCAAGTTCGAGCGCTTCCCCCGCCTCAAGATCATGTACGCGGAGGGCCAGATCGGCTGGATCCCGTACATCCTGGAGCGCGCGAACGTGGTCTGGGAGGAGAACCGCGGCTGGGGCGGCGTCGCGGACAAGGTGCTGCGCCCGCCGTCGGAGCTCTTCGCCGAGCATGTCTTCGGCTGCTTCTTCGACGACGCCTTCGGCCTGCGGAACCTGGACGCGATCGGTGCGGGCAACGTCCTCTACGAGACGGACTACCCCCACTCGGACTCGACCTGGCCCAAGTCCCGCGAGGTCGGCGAGGCGCAGATGGGGCACCTGGCCCCGGACGTGGTGGACCGCATCGTGCGCGGCAACGCGATCGACCTGCTGGGGCTGACGGCGGAGGGCCTGTGGGCGGGGGCGGGGGCGGTTCCGGCGCCGGCGCCGGCCGCCGGCTCGTAGGCGGGGCATAGTCCGGCGGCGTAGGCCACTGTCATGAACCTCCGGCATGGTTGGGGAATCGGGCCTCTCCTGGCTGCAGAAACGATATCTCTCCACATCGGTCTTGATATCGTCTAAGTGGACAGGGGCAGGTCGCCCCCGCCCGCCGAGGAGGTCCGCCATGGCCAGAACAGTCATCGACGTGGACGACGCCCTGCTGGCGGAGGCCGCCGAGATCTTCGGAACGAAGACCAAGGTGGCCACCGTGAACGCGGCCCTGCAGGACGTGGTCAACCGGCGCAAGCGGGAGGAGTTCCTGTCCTGGATCGCCGCCGGAGGACTGCCTGACCTGACCGGCCCAGTGGATTCGGCGGTCGAGAGCGACGCCGGGAGCGGGTCCGGGTCCGGGTCCGGGACCGGAGTGGAAGCGGCGGCGACGGAACACACCCAGGACAGGGCGGCATGACCGGGCGCTTCTTGATCGACAAATCGGCCCTCGCCCGGTATCCCAAGCCGGCCGTCCACGCCGTCATCCACCCCTTGCACACCGCGGGCGTGCTCGCGGTGTGCGGAGCCGTGGAGTGCGAGGTGATGTACAGCGCCCGTTCCAAGGCGGACGCGGAGCGCGTCCGTACGGGCCTGGGCGCCTTCGCGTGGCTCGCGACCCCCGACGAAGTCTGGGACCGAGCCCTGGAGGTGCAGAAGCACCTCATCGAGGCGGGGAACTGGAAAGCGGTCTCCGGCGTGGACCTGATCATTGCGGCGACCGCCGAACGCCACGGGGCGACCGTCCTGCACTACGACGGCGACTACGACATGATCGCGGAGGTCACGGGCCAGCCGATGCGCTGGGTCGTCCCCCGCGGCAGCGCCGACTGAGGAGCGCGGACCTGCGGGTCTGCGGGCCTGCGGGTCGCGGGTCAGCGGGCCGTCGGGGAGGGCGAGGGCGGGACGCTTGCGCGCAGGCGGGTCGGCGTCAGCGGGTGCTCGGGGACGAGCGCGGCGGCGATCCGCTGGGCCACGGTCTGGGCCTGGTTGCCCTCGGGGCTCTTGGGGCCCTTCGTCGTGGTGACCGAGATGGACAGCTTCTCCGCCGGCAGGTAGGCCTGCATGGCGGCGTACCCGGAGAACGACGGGTTCTGCAGGATCCAGCCGTTGAGGACGAGGACCCCCAGGCCGAAGTGCTCGGCCGCGTCGTGCGGCAGGCAGACGGTGGCGGGACAGCCGGCCGTCGGACCGCCGAGTTCCGCCGTCCCCGGGTCGAGCAGGGTCCGGAACGACGCGGCGGACAGCAACTCGCCGGTGCCGATCGCGCGGGAGGAGCGGTCGAGGTCGCAGATGTCCGTGGTGAGGACCGCACCGGGCGCCGTGGTCCAGGACGGATTCCAGTACGTGGACTCCTCGTAGGTGCCGCGCTCGGAGGTGAAGGCGTGCAGCACCGGGACGGGGATCTCCGCGGTGGCGCCGGCGGCGGTCTCGCCGAGCCCCAGCGGCCTCATCACCCGCTCGTCGAGCAGGCGTTCCAGCGGAACGCCGCTGATCTTCTCCAACGCGGCGCCGAGGAGCTGGAAGTTGGCGTGCGAATAGCTGAAGTTGGTGCCCGGTTCGTACCAGAGCGGCTGGTCGGCGGCGATGGCGATCACTTCGGCGGGGGTCCACTGCCGGAACGGCGCGGCCTCCAGGTCGGCGAGGAACTTCGGGTCCGTGACGTAGTCGTGCAGGCCCGAGGTGGAACTGCCCAGCATGCGCAGTGTGATCTTCGACGCGTGGGGTGCGTCGGGCAGCCAGCGGGCGAGGGGATCGTCCAGACCGGCCTTGCCCTCGTCGACGAGCTGGAGCAGGACGGTCGCCATGTAGGCGATGGCCACCGAGCCCGACCGGAAGTGCATGGCCGGATCGGCCGGGACGCCGGTCATGGACTCCCCGAGGGCCGAGGTGACGACCTCCTTGCCGTCCGAGGAGACCCGCAGGACCACGGAGTTCAGACCGAAGTCCCGACGCGCCCGCTCCGCGACGGCGACGACCTCCTTCGCCCGGCCCTCGGCGGGCCCCGGCGACGCGACACACGCCCGCGGCGCCCCGAGGGCGACCGCCGGCCCGGCAGCGGCCCCCGCGGGAACCGTTGCGGCCACCAGCCCGGCGATGCAGAGCAGCACCGTACGAGGACGCCTCATCCCCCCAGCATGGAACGCCCCCGCCCGACACGCACGTCGCGGCGGACGATGCCTCGCGGCGGCTCTTGATCCGGTGGCTACGCCCGCGGGGTGTGGATGAAGCCGAGGGAGGTCAGGCCTTCGGCCCGGCACAGTCGGTCGCAGGCGCCGCCGGCCTCGGTCTGGAGGAGCCGGCAGGCGGCGCCGTGGGACCGGCCCCAGTGCATCCTGGCCCGCCCCAGGACGCGGCCCGGACCTTGTCCGCGGGTCTCGGGCAGGACGGCGAAGTACTGGGGGAGGAGTCGGGGGCACCCGATCGCGTGCGGGCGCAGGTCCATGGGCCGATCGCGCCCACGATGCGGTCCTTGACGGCGGCCGCGAGGACCGGGCCGCCCCAGCCGGCCTGCATCTGGGTGTGGAGGAAGGCCGGGGCCGTCGGCGGCCACGCCTGTGGCCGCGCAGATCGATCGAGTCGAAACTCACGTGGGCGAACTCAAGGATCACTACCGTCCAGTCTCATGACGACGATTGCCACGCGCACGGTCGAGTACCCGGCCGACGGTCTGACGATGATCGGGCACCTCGCGCTCCCGGCCGGTATCGACCGCCGACCCGCAGTGCTGCTCGGCCCCGAGGGCACGGGGCTCAGCGACGTCGAGCGCCGCCGGGCCGACGCTCTCGCCGAACTGGGTTACGTGGCGCTTGCCTTCGACATCCATGGTGGGCGCTATTTGGACAACCCCGAGGAGATGCTGGCCCGTTGCCTGCCGCTGCTCGACGACCCCGACCGGATGCGGGGCATCGGCCGCGCGGCGCTCGACGTGCTGCGCGCCGAACCGCGGACCGACCCCGACCGCATCGCCGCCGTCGGCTACGGCACCGGTGGCGCGATCGCACTGGAACTCGGACGCGACGGCGTCAACCTGCGCGCGATCGGGACCGTCAACGCACTGACCACCGGCCGACCGGGCGAGGCGGCGCGCCTCCGCTGCCCGGTGTGGGCCGGGGTCGGGTCGGAAGACCCGATCATGCCGCCCGCGCAACGGGACGCATTCACGGCCGAGATGCAGGTCGCCGGCGTCGACTGGCGCCTCGTGGTCTACGGCGGCGCCCTGCACGCCTTCCACCACCCGCCGGTCGACCATCCCGTGCTCCCTGGCGTCGGTTACCACCCACGGCATGCGCAGCGAGCCTGGCACGACGTCGTCGACCTGCTCGCCGAGTGCCTGCCCGTGACGGAGTGATCCGGTCAGTCCGAACTCCGACTCACGAAGGGGCGTCCTCGCCCGCGGGTGTCGTCGCCTCGTGGAGACGCTCCTCTACCGGACCCAGGTGCTGGTCGTCGGCTCCAGCAGGCGTCTGTCGACCAGGTCCTCGGCGTTGATCACCCGTCGATGCTGTCACGACCGCGGGTCAACGCGGAGCCTCTCCGGCTTCGCGGTCCGGCCGCGCATCGCGGTGCTGGCCCAGTGGTTGCCGGCCCCTGCTGCGGTCCCGCGCAAGTCCCGGACCTTGCCCGGCAACCGGCCCGCGGCGGGGAGGCCCCCACCCCCGCCTCGACTTTCAGGCCACCCGCCCAGGCGCCGCCCTTGCGACTGGCCCCGCTCGCAAGGCATGCTTCGCCGGGGCAAAGCGGGAGGATCATCATGCCGGTGGACAAGCAGACCGCGGTGACAGCGGTGTTGTGTGCTGTCGCGGCGTTGGGGGCCTCCGCCGCCGTCGCGAAGTTGGCGCCGCCGCCCGAGGGCGTGCCCGCTGTGCGCGCGAAGGCCGCGCCGACGGATTCCCCGACGGACCCATCGACAGGCACATCGCGATCGCAAGCACCGAAACCGCAGCTCTCCGCCCGACCCGGCACCACGCTGCCACCGGCGGTCACCCCGCCGCCCGGTGGGCCCGCCGCCTTCACGGGTGCCCTCTTCACGAACGGCCTGGACAGTGATCACTTCTGCACGGCCACGGTCGTGCAGAGCCCCGGCCGGAACCTGATCATCACCGCCGGACACTGCCTCCTCGACGGGGACCAGAGCGGCGGTACGGCTGTCTTCGCACCCGCATACGCCAACGGCGTCGCTCCGTACGGCACGTGGAAGATCGAAGAGGCCTACGAGGACGACCGCTGGGCCGAGGGTACGGACGACGACTACGACCTCGCCTTCGCCCGCCTGGCCCCTGATGCCCAGGGCCGGCCGATCGAGGACGTGACGGGTGCGGCGGTGCTGGACACCAGCGGCCGCGCGGCCGAGGAGGTCACCGTCACGGGCTACCCGGCCGACCGCAAGGTTCCCCGTACGTGCACGGCCGTCGCGGTCCGCGAGAGCGACACCCAACAGCGCTTCGACTGCGCGGACTTCCCTGGCGGCACCAGTGGCAGCGCGTGGATCGCCCGCGACGGGAAGATCATCGGGATCCTCACCGGCGGGGACACGGACGACGTCTCGACCAGCACGGTCCTGGGCGAGTACGCGGCGTCGCTCTACGCGAAGGCGACGGCGCCGGGTCGGTAGCCCTGGGCACGCGTGGCCGCGTGGCCGCGTGGCCGCGTGGCCGCCTGGCGGCGGGCCGTTGGGAGCCGGGGTTTCGGGCCGCTGGGCCGCTGGGCCGCCGGGCCGCGGAGGTGCCGAGGCGTTGGGCTGCCGGGCCGCGGAGGTGCCGAGGCGTTGGGCTGCCGGGTCGCCGGATGCAACCGAGTTCCGCCGGCCGCCGGGCGCCGCCGGTCGGGCCGGGCCAGCCCCTGGCGGTCAGGCGGGGTACTGCCTCCCGGCCGGCGGCGGTCGACGCTTCAGGCCAGCAGGCCCAGGTGGACCGGCTCGGACGGGGCGTTGGCGAGGAGATCCGGCAGCCGGGGCGGCCAGAGGGGTTCGCCGAGGGTGGCCAGCCGGTCCGTGGAGAGCCACTGCCAGTGGATGCCGGGGTACTCCAGGACGGGTTCCCGGTGCGGGCCGGTGGTGACGTAGATGTGCTCGTGCTGGCGCACCGGTACGCCCTGGTGGGTGAAGTCGTGCTCCCACGTGCACAGGAGCCGCCCCGGCTCCAGGTCCGTCCACCCGGTCTCCTCGCGCAGCTCGCGCCGCACGCAGTCCTCGGGGCTCTCGCCGGGGTCTATGCCACCGCCCGGGGGCAGCCAGTGGATACCGACCTCCACGTTGTTCTCGCGGAACAGGAAGACCGATCCGGCGGGGGACAGGATGACAACGCGCGCGGCGTGACGTGGAGTTCGAGTTCGCATCAGATCAGCGTACGACGGCAGTCGCACGGAGGTGAGGGCCGCGCGCGCCTGCGCCGGCGGGGCTGTCGGGTGCGGTGGGGCCGGTACGAAGCGGCGTCGGGTCCGGTGCCGGGGCTCCGCCCCGTGCCCCGCGCCTCAAACGCCGGCGGGGCTTGGGGGTGCGGCGCGGCGGGGGCCGGTACGCAAGGGAGGGCAAGCCAGGGCCGGGACCGGGACCGTGGCGCGGTTTGGGCCCTGGGCCGGGCCCGGGGCTTCGCCCCGCCCTCTGGGGGCGCGGCGGGACCGGTATGCGAGCGGGCGCACGGGCAAGCTCGGCACTATCCGCACCGCCGCCCCGCTCCCGCCCCGTGCCTCAGACGGGGGAGGGGCTGGCAGACGGGCGGGCCGGTGCGGGATGGTCGGGGCCGCGGTCGGGGCTCTGCTTGCGCCGCGCACCTCGGGTGCCGGCGGGTCCCCCGGGAGTGCGGTGGAGCCGGTACGCACTGGGCAACTCCGGGCCGGGCGGGTGTAGGCCCGGGCCTGGGGCCGGGGCCGGGTTCGGCCCCGGGGCCGGGGCCTCGGGCCCCCTCCCCGAGCCCCGAGCCCCGCCCCCTCGCCCCGCCCCCTCGCCCCGGGCCCGGCCCCGGGCGGCGGTGGGCCTTCACCGGTGCGGCGCCGCAGGGTCGGTGCTTGAGGGTGTCGGGGGAGGCGTGTGGGGGATCGGGGGCTGTTCGATGGGGTGTTCGGGGTGGGGGGTGCATGCCGTGCGTCACAGTCGCGGGGGGTGGGTGGGGGGTCGGCCGGCCGGTGCTGTGGTGACGGGTGTGGGGACTTCGGGGGTGGTGCGGGGGCCGTTCGGGGTTGTGCGGGAGGGCGGTGCGCCGCAGGTCGGGCGTCGGGGCGCGGCTCGGGCCGCCCGCCTCGGTCGTACGCGTGTGCGGGGCCGGGGCGGTGGGGCGGCACGCTCCGGGGCCGTAGGACCCGGGGCTCGGTTCCGGCGCGGGACCGGACGCGGACGCCGTGGATCGCCGTTCCTGAAGATCGGCTCCTGTACGGTCGGTTCAATGAGCAAGCACGCCCGAGCCCGCTCCCGCGCGCCCCGCATCTCCCGTACGCCCGGAACGTCCCGGTCGGCCGGGCGTACGGAGCGTCGTTCGTCCCGCCGCGTGGCGCTCGCCGCCACCCTCGGCCTGCTGGCCTTCGGGGCCTCGTGGGCGTACGTCGCGCAGGACGCGGGCGGGATCGCCGGCGCCGCGACCGCCCAGGCCGGTACGGACGCCCGCACCCCGGACGCCGCCCGTGCCGCGCGCGACGCGAACCGCGACGCGAAGGGTGACGCCCGCAACGAAGCTCCGAGCGACGCCCGTCGTGACGCCGCCCGTGTCGCCCCCGCGAACCACCTGCAGGGCCTGACCGGCATCAGCGAGCAGACGGCCGGCCGGATCCCGGCCGAGTCCCGGCAGCTCATCCTGGTCACGGGCAAGGCCAAGGACTCCTCGGAGTCCACCGCCACCCTCTACACCCGTCCGGCCCCCGGTGCGGACTGGGTACGCGCCGACAGCTGGCCCGCCCGCAACGGCGCCAAGGGCTGGTCCACGGAGCGCACGTACGGGGACCTGACCTCCCCGCAGGGCGTCTTCGCGCTCACGGACGCGGGCGGCCTGCTGCCGAAGCCGCCCGGTACCCGGCTCCCCTACGACAAGGACGCGTCTTTCGTCGCCTCGGGCCGGGGGGTGAACGGCGAGTCGCTGGCGGGGTCCTTCGACTACGTCGTCGCGATCGACTTCAACCGCAGGCCGGGACGGTCGCCGCTGGACCCGGTCAAGCCGGAGGGCGAGCGCAAGGGGGGCAACATCTGGCTCCACGTGGACCACGACGGCCCCTCCCAGGGCTGCGTCGGCATCCCGAAGGACGCCATGCGCAAGGTGCTGGAGACCCTCGACCCGGCCGCGAAGCCCGTCATCGTGATGGGGCCGCAGGGCATGTGACGACGGGACGGGCCGCCAGCCCGTCCGCCAGCCTGTCCTGCCACCGGCGCCCGCCATGCCCGCCAGTGCCCGTCCTGGCCTCCGGCGCCCGTCCTGGCCGCCAGTGCCCGTCTTGGTCACCGGCCGCCCGTCCTGGTCACCGGCCGCCCGTCCTGGCGCCAGCGCCCGTCCTGACCGCCAATCCGCGGCCTGGCCACCGTTGTGCGTCGGGGGCGCGTGTCCGTCCTGGGCGCCCTTGGCTGCCCCGGTCCCCGCTGTGCGTCCCCGCCCCCGCTGCACGTCCTGACATCCGGCCGCTCGTACCGCGCGTTCCCGTACCCGTACTCGTACTCGTACCCATCCGTTCCGGTCACGCTGACCGGACGGCACGGGCGGGGCGCGTACTTCCGGCCGTACAGCCCTGCGGGCGCGAGCCCCGAGCCGCCTGCCCCGAGCCTCGGCGGCCCCGCCACCCCGCCCACGACGGGGCCCCGTCCGCCCCTACCCCTTGCCTGACGGTCCGTCAGCTACGACGATGGCCCGGCAACACGAAGACGGATACGAAGACGACGGCGACGGCGACGGCGACGAAGGCGAGGCGGGTCCCGCATGGCGCGCGTGTTCACGGAAGGTCGGCTGGTCTACGGGATGCAGCTCCCGATCCAGTCGCAGAGCACCATCTACGCCGAGCCCTGGGAGGCGTCGGCCACCGCCGCCGATCTCGCCGGGATCGCCCGAGCCGCCGACCGGGCCGGCTTCGGCTACCTGGCCGGCTGCGACCACGTGGCCATCCCCCGGCGCCTCGCCGGCCCCATGAGCACCGTCTGGTACGACCCCGTCGCCACGCTGTCCTTCCTGGCCGGGATCACCGAGCGCGTCCGGCTGCTGAGCCACGTGGCGATCCTCGGGCTGCGGCACCCGTTGATCAGCGCCAAGCAGTACGCCACCCTCGACCACCTGTCCGGCGGGCGGCTGATCCTCGGAGTCGGCGCCGGGCACGTCCAGGAGGAGTTCGAGATCCTCGGCGTGGACTTCGCCCGCCGGGGCGCCGTCCTCGACGAGACCCTCGACGCGCTGCGCGCGGCTCTGGGGCCCGAGGAGTACCCGGAGTTCGAGGGGGAGCTGTTCTCCTTCAAGGACCTCGGCCAGTTGCCCCGGCCCGCCCAGGAACGCGTCCCCGTCTGGGTCGGCGGCTCCTCCGCGCCCGCCCTGCGCCGCGCGGCCCTGCGCGGGGACGGCTGGCTTCCGCAGGGCGACCCCCGCCACGAGCTGCCCGGGCGGATCGCCCGGATCCGGGAGCTCCGGGCGCGGGCCGGGATCGGGGACCCCATCGAGTTCGGCGCGATCACCGAGGCCCTGTACGTGGGCGAGCCCGCCTGGGACACCGGCCGCCGCACCCTCACCGGCAAGGCGGAGGTGCTCGCCGAGTCCCTGCGCGAGTACCGGGCGCTCGGCGTCGACCAGATCCAGGTTCGCTTCCGCAGCCGCGACCGGGACGAGCTCGTCGACCAGGTCACCGCCTTCGGGGCCGAGGTGGCCCCCCTCCTCAACGACTGAACGAATGGACGGCCGTGCGACCGGACGACCGGACGGCTGGGCGCTGGCGGACGACTGAGCGACAGGAGCACACCATGGGCAAGCTGGACGGGCGCGTCGTCGTCATCACCGGCGCCGCGCGGGGCCAGGGCGAGCAGGAGGCCCGCCTGTTCGCCGCCGAGGGCGCGAAGGTGGTCCTCGGGGATGTGCTGGACGAGCAGGGTGCGGCCGTGGCCGAGGAGATAGGCGCGGACCGGGCCCGGTACGTACGGTTGGACGTGGGCCGCGAGGAGGACTGGGCGGCGGCGGTCGCGGCGGCGAAGGAGGCCTTCGGCCGCATCGACGGGCTGGTGAACAACGCCGGCATCCTGCGCTTCAACGAGCTGACCTCCACCCCCCTGGAGGAGTTCCAGCAGGTGGTCCAGGTCAATCAGGTGGGGGCCTTCCTCGGCATCAAGACGGTCGCCCCCGAGATCGGGGCGGCGGGCGGCGGCACGATCGTCAACACCTCCTCGTACACCGGCCTGACGGGTATGGCGTACGTGGGGACGTACGCCGCCACCAAGGCGGCGATCCTGGGCCTGACCCGGGTCGCCGCGCTGGAGCTGGCGGGCCGGGGCATCCGGGTGAACGCGATGTGCCCGGGGGCCGTGGACACCCCGATGGCCAATCCCGGACTGCTGGACCCCGCCGGGACGACCGACGAGGCGCGGGCGGCGATGGCGGACCTGTACAAGCGGGTCGTGCCGATGGGTCGGGTCGGGCGGCCCGAGGAGGTCGCCCGGCTGGCCCTCTTCCTGACCAGCGAGGACTCCTCGTACATCACCGGCCAGCCCTTCGTCATCGACGGCGGCTGGATGGCGGGCGTCAGCATCCTGTAGGTCTCGCCCCCGCAGACCCATCTGATGGAGCGTCAGGTATTGACGCTCGCGCCCCCGCGATGGAACAGTCGAGACATCGAATCTGACGCAACGTCAGAAATCAAAGGACGGTGAACCCCCTTGGAATTCGGGCTCTTTGTGCAGGGATACGTGGCTGAGGCGCGATCCAAGGTAGACCCCGAGGCGGAGCACAAGGCGCTGATCGAGGAGACCGAGTACGTCATCCAGGCCGACAAGTCCGGTTTCAAGTACGCCTGGGCGTCGGAGCACCACTTCCTGGAGGAGTACTCGCACCTCTCGGCGAACGAGGTCTTCCTCGGGTACCTCGCCCACGCCACCGAGCGCATCCACCTCGGCTCCGGCATCTTCAACCCCCTCGCCCAGGTGAACCACCCGGTCAAGGTGGCCGAGAAGGTCGCCATGCTCGACCACCTCTCCAAGGGGCGCTTCGAGTTCGGTACGGGCCGGGGCGCGGGCAGCCACGAGATCCTCGGCTTCCTCCCGGGCATCGAGGACATGAACCACACCAAGGAGATCTGGGAGGAGACGATCGCGGAGTTCCCCAAGATGTTCCTCCAGGAGGAGTACGAGGGGTTCCAGGGCAAGCACTGGTCGCTGCCGCCGCGGAAGATCTTCCCCAAGCCGTACGGCAAGGCGCACCCGGCCATGTGGTACGCGGCCGGCTCGCCGTCCTCGTACGCGATGGCGGCGCGCAAGGGGCTCGGCGTACTGGGCTTCAGCGTGCAGAAGGTCTCCGACATGGAGTGGGTACTGGAGCAGTACAAGACGGCCATCCAGGAGGCGAAGGCGATCGGGGCGTTCGTCAACGACAACGTGATGGTCACCTCGACGGCGATCGTCGCCGAGACCCACGACAAGGCGGTCGAGATCGCCGTCAACGCCGGGATGAACCGCTTCCAGTCGCTGGTCTTCCGCTACCACGACACCTTCCCGCGGCCGGAGGCGATCCCGCAGTGGCCGGAGCTGCTGCCGGAGTACAACGCGGAGATCATCGAGTTGCTGATCGCCGAGGAGCTGATGATCTGCGGTGACCCGGCGGAGGTGCTCGCGCAGTGCAGGCGCTGGGAGCGGGCGGGTGCGGACCAGCTGTCCTTCGGCCTGCCGACCGGGGTGTCGTACGAGGACACGATGACCACGATCAAGCTCCTCGGCGAGCACGTGATCCCGGAGATCGACACCGACCCGGTCCACCGCACGACCCGCTTCCGCGCCTCCGCCTGACGCGCCCCCCGCGCCCGCCCACCGACCCACCCCCGCCCCCCGGGCTCAACCCCGGGCCCCGGCCCCGGGACCCCCAACCCCGGGACCCCCGGCCCGGACCCCGGACCCCCAACCCCGGGACCCCCGGGCGGGGCCCGGACCCCCGACTCAGGCCCCGGGCGGGGCCCGAACCCCTGGTTCAGGCTTCGGGCTGGGGCCCGGACCCCCGACTCAGGCCCCGGGCGGGGCCCGGACCCCCGACTCAGGCCCCGGGCGGGGCCCGAACCCCTGGTTCAGGCTTCGGGCTGGGGCCCGGACCCGCGGCTCAGGCCCCGGGCTGGGACCCGGACCCCTGGCTCAGGCTTGGGGCTGGGGCTGGGGCTGGGGCTGGGGCTTTGGCCCGGGCCCGTGGCTCAGGTCTCGGGCTGGGGCCCGGACCTCCGGGTTCAGGTCTCGGGCTGGGGCCCGGACCTCCGGGTCCAGGTCTCGGGCTGGGGCCCGGACCTCCGGGGTTCGACCCGGGCGGGGGCCCGGACCTCCGGGCTCACCCCGGCTGGGGCCCGGTCCCCCGGCTGGGGCCCGGTCCCCCGGCTGGGGCCCGGTCCCCGGGCCGGACCCCGGTCCCCCGGTCTCGGTTCCGGGTCGGGGCCCGGAACGACGGTCTCCGACCCTGGCCGGGGCCCGGACCTCCGGTCTGCGGGCGGGAGCCGCAAGGTCTCCCGGACGGGGGCGGTGTCTTCCCGGACCGCCGCCGCCGTACGGGTCGGGGTCCCGCAGGCGTCGAGCCCGCGGTACCCCGGCGGTGACGGTCGGAGCGGGTACGGCAGCGGCCTGCCGTACCCACTCCGACCGGACGCACCCCCCACCCCGCCCGCAGCCGCCGACCCGCACCCGCCCGAAGCCGCCGACCCGCACCCCGGACCTCGCACCCGCCCGAAGCCGCCGGCCCGGACCCCGCATCCGTCCGAAGCCGCCGACCCGGACCCCGCCCCCGCCCGACGCAGTCGCCCCCGCACCCGCCCGCAGCCGCCGACCCGGACCCCGTGCACGCCCGACGCAGTCGCCCCGCGGCCTGCCCGCACCCCCACCCCGCCCGACGCAGTCGTACCGCCCGGCCCGACGCGAGTCGACCGGGCAGGAGGGAAACGGAACCGCCATGCTCGACCACCTCATTCGCGGAGCGACCGTCGTGGACGGCACGGGCGCCCCCGCGTACACCGCCGACGTCGGCCTCCGCGACGGCCGGATCGCCGTCGTCGCCCCGCCCGGTACCGTCACCGAGGCGGCCCGTACCGGCGAGGACGCCGCCGGCCTCGTCCTGGCCCCCGGGTTCATCGACCCCCACACGCACTACGACGCCCAGCTCTTCTGGGACCCGTACGCCACCCCCTCCATGAACCACGGCGTCACCACCGTCGCCGGCGGCAACTGCGGCTTCACCCTGGCCCCCCTCCATCCGGACCGCCCCGAGGACGCCGACTACACGCGCCGCATGATGAGCAAGGTCGAGGGCATGGCCCTCAAGGCCCTGGAGGACGGCGTCGACTGGACCTGGTCCACGTTCGGCGAGTACCTCGACGCCCTCGACGGCCGCATCGCCGTCAACGCCGGCTTCATGGTCGGCCACTGCGCCCTGCGCCGCCACGTCATGGGCGAGGACGCCGTCGGCGGGCAGCCCACCCCCGAGCAGCTCCAGCGGATGGTCGGCCTCCTCCACGACGCCATGGACGCCGGCGCCTGGGGCCTGTCCACCACCCGGTCCTCCACCCACTCCGACGGCGCCGGCGCCCCCGTCGCCTCCCGCCACGCCGACCCCGCCGAACTCCTCGCCCTGTGCCGCGCCGTCGCCGAGCACGAGGGCACGCAGCTGGAAGCGATCGTCGCGGGCTGCCTCGACCAGTTCTCGGACGAGGAGATCGACCTCCTCGTCGACATGAGCGCGGCCGCGGGCCGGCCCCTCAACTGGAACGTCCTGACCATCGACGCCTCCGTCCCCGAACGCGTCCCGCGCCAGCTCGTCCCGAGCGAGCGCGCCCGCCGGGCCGGCGGGCGGATCGTGGCGCTGACCATGCCGATCCTCACCCCCATGAACATGTCCCTGGGGACCTTCTGCGCGCTCAACCTGATCCCCGGCTGGGGCGATGTCCTGGGCCTCCCCGTCCCGGAGCGGATCGCCAGGCTCCGCGACGCGGACGTCCGCGCCGAGATGCTGCGCCGCGCCGACAGCAAGGAGGCCGGCGTCTTCCGCCGCCTCGCGAACTTCGGGCGGTACGTCATCGGCGACACGTACAGCAAGGAGAACGAGGGCCTCTCCGGCCGCGTCGTGAACGACATCGCCGCCGAACGCGGCCAGGACCCCTTCCACTGCCTGGTGGAGATCTGCGCCAACGACGACCTGCGTACGGTGCTCTGGCCCATGCCCACCGACAACGACCCGGCCAGCTGGGCGCTGCGCCAGGAGACCTGGCAGCACGAGGACGTGATGCTGGGCGGCTCGGACGCGGGCGCGCACCTGGACCGGATGTGCGGGGCCCCGTACACGACGCGGTTCCTCGGCGACTGCCTGCGCGGACGCAAGCTGGTGCCGCTGGAGCAGGCCGTACGGATGCTCACCGACGACCCGGCCCGGCTGTTCGGGCTGCGCGGGCGCGGCCGGATCACCGAGGGCTTCCACGCGGACCTGGTGCTCTTCGACCCGCGGCGGATCGACGCGGGCCCGGCGACGCTGGTCCACGACCTGCCCGGCGACAGCCCGCGGCTGGACGCGCGGGCCGTCGGCATCGTCTCCGTGCGGGTCAACGGCGTGGAGACGATCCGCGACGACGAGGTGACGGGCGCCGTGCCGGGCATCGTGCTCCGGTCCGGCCGGGACACGAGGACGGTGAGTACGCGATGAGGGACGCGCGGAGCCCCCAGCGGCTCTTCATCGGCGGCGAGTGGGTGGAGCCCGCGGGCGGGCACTACGAGGTCGTCGACCCGGCGGACGAGTCGGTGGTCGGGGTGGCGCCCGAGGCCTCGCGCGGCCAGGTCGAGGACGCGGCACGCGCCGCCGCCGAGGCGTTCGGGAGCTGGTCCCGTACGCCGCCCGAGGCGCGGGCGGCAATCCTGGACCGGGCCGCCGACATCATCCAGCGGGAGTACGAGCCGTGGTCCGCGCTGGCGCGCGCGGAGACGGGCGCTCCGACGGGGATCGCGCGCGGGATGCAGGTGGGGGTCGGGGCGGCCCGCTTCCGGCGGTACGCGAAGGGCGCCCTGGAACCGGTCGAGCGCGGTCTGCCGCCGCAGGTCACCGAAGCCGGCCCGATGGGGCGGGCGAGCGTGCTGGGCGCGCTGGAGGTGCGCCAGCCGGTGGGCGTCGTCACCTGCATCACCTCGTACAACAACCCGTGGGCCAATGCGGCGGGCAAGGTCGCCCCGGCCCTGGCCATGGGTAATACGGTGGTGGTCAAGCCCGCCCCGCAGGACCCGCTGTCGGTGTTCCGGATGGCGGAGGCGCTCGCGGAGGCGGGGGCGCCGGCGGGGGTGGTGAACGTCGTCGGCGGGCGGTCGGTGGAGGTCGGCGAGGCCGCCGTGGACTCCCCGTACGTGGACATGGTGTCCTTCACCGGTTCCACGGGCGTCGGGCAGCGCATCGCGGAGGTCTGCGGCCGGACGATGAAGCGCCAGCTCATGGAGCTGGGCGGCAAGGGCGCCGCGATCGTCCTGGAGGACGCCGACCTGGATGCGGCGGTGACGGGCATCGGGACGACCTTCTCCTTCTACTCCGGCCAGATCTGCACCGCCCCCACCCGGGTGATCGCGCACCGGGCCGTCTACGACCGGCTGATCGAGAAGCTGACGGGCTACCTGGCCTTCATGCGGGTCGGCGATCCGGCCGCCGCGGGGACCGTGGTCGGCCCGGTGATCTCGGCGGCGCACCGGGACCGGGTGGAGGCGTACATCGAGCTGGGCCGCAAGGAGGGCGCGCGGATCGCCCACGGCGGCGAGCGCCCGGTGGTCGGCGGCGGCCGGGGCTTCTACGTGGCGCCCACGCTGCTGGTCGACTGCACGAACGACATGCGGGTGGTGCGCGAGGAGATCTTCGGCCCGGTCGTCGTGGTGGTCCCCTTCGACGGGGACGAGGACGAGGCGGTGGCCCTCGCCAACGACAGCGACTACGGGCTGATCAGCTACGTGTGGTCGGGGGACGCGGCGCGCGCTTTCCGCGTGGCGCGGCGGCTGCGGGCGGGCGGGGTGGGGGTCAACACCGTCGGCCGGAACATGGAGGCCCCGTTCGGCGGCTTCAAGCGGTCCGGCGTCGGCCGGGACGTGGGCTCGTACGCCCTGCACGCGTACAGCGAGACGCAGTCGATCGTCTGGACCGGCTGAGCCGGGGCCCCGCCGGCGCCCGCGGCCCGGCGGGGCGGTGACGCGGGCCGCGGCAGGCGCGGCAGTGACGGCGCCCGCCGCGGCCCGCCCGCGGCGGGCCGCCGGGCGGCTCACCCCGCGTCCAGCACGAAGGCGGCCTCCCCGCGGACGCGGCCGTTGACCTGGAGCTGCACCAGGTGCTCGCCGGAGTGGTAGCGGCGGGTGGTGATCGGCTTGAAGGAGTGCCGCTTGGTGCCGCTGAGGGTGGCGCCCGGGGCGAGGGCGCGGGTGGCGAGCTTGAAGACCTTGGGGGTGCGGGCGCCGTTCGCCTTCGTGTGGTGCACGACGTAGTCGACCACCAGCTCCGCCGGGAGCGCGCCGGTGTTGGTGACGGCGTAGTCGAAGACGAGGTACTCGCCGACGGCGACCCGGGAGGTCGTGACGACGGGCCCCCGCACAGCGACCGGTACGTCCGGGGAGTGGCCGAGCAGGGTCAGCGCGTCGGGGCGGCCGGCTTTGACCAGGGTGCGCAGGCCGTGCCGTACGACGCGGTCCGTGGTCGCGGCGGGGGCGGCCAGCCAGCGGGCCGCGGTCTCGACCGCGAGGGCGGGATGGTCGCGGCTGATGTCGTTGAGGTGGTTGGCGACGGAGCGGCGGACGTACGCGGACTCGTCCGCGTGGAGGGCGTCCAGCACCGGCAGGGCCGGGCGCGGGTCGGCGACGAAGGCGGGCAGGCGCGGGGCCCACGGCAGCCGGGGCCGGGTGCCCTCGCTGGCGAGGCGGCGCACGTGCGGGTCCGGGTCGGCCGTCCACTGCCGTACGACGGCCAGGGCGCGGGCCGGGTCGGCGCGCAGGAAGGGGCGGACGGCGGATTCCGCGGTCAGCCGGGGCGTGAGGTCGTGCAGCAGGGCCAGAGCGGGCTCGAACACCTCCAGCCCGCGGACGGCGACGGCCTCGTCGACGGGGAAGGTCATCCAGCCGGTGAAGGCGGGGTCGGCGAGGGCGGTGCGCACGACGGCCTCGAATCCGGGCCAGTCGGCGGGGAGGTCGGCGAGCACGGCGTCGCGGACGGCGGCGACGCGGCCGCTGTACGTCAGTCCGTCGAGAGCGCCGGCGCGGGCCAGCAGGGCCGGTGCGGAGCGGCGGCCGCCCGCGCGGGCGAGCAGCCGGGCGAGAGTGGTGACGGTGTCCGCGCTGAGGAGCTCATCGGCCGTGGGCATGGGATCAGTCTCGCGGACGCGCGGCGGCGCGCGGTCCCGGGCGGCCACCCGCGGCGGTGGGACTGCCGTTACCACCGGTCACCGCAAAGTCACGAGGGAAACTTTGGAACCACGCAAAACGGACATGGCTGCGGTTTCCGTATGGTGAAAGCCCGAGCGCCGCGCCTGCTGATTCATGGACGGGCATCGAGATGAACCTTGTATTGCGGGCTCATGAACGGGATCAATCTCGGAATTCCAAGGCGTTCCCGGGCTCCCGGTTCCGGACCGAAATCCTCCAGATGTGGAAAACGCAGCGTCTAACGTCCTGACCCATGACTCAGCTGGACGTTCGGCCTCAGGCCGGAGACACGGTAAGCGGCGTCGCCGAGGGCGATGTTCGCGGCAAGGGCCTCAACAAGGGCTCCGTCGGCCTCATGGGAAGCGCCGTCATCGGCATCTCCACCGTCGCCCCCGTCTACTGCCTCACCTCGACCCTCGGCTCCACCGCCGGCGAGGTCGGGATGCAGATGCCGGCCATCTTCCTCGCCGGCTTCCTGCCGATGCTCCTGGTGGCCTTCGCCTACCGCGAGCTCAACAAGGCCATGCCGGACTGCGGCACCTCCTTCACCTGGACCGTCAAGGCCTTCGGCCCGCGGATCGGCTGGATGTGCGGCTGGGGCCTGGTGATCGCGACGATCATCGTGCTCTCCAACCTGGCCGGCGTCGCCACCTCCTACTTCTGGCTCCTGGCCGGCGAGATCACGGGCAACCCGTCGATCGCGGCCCTGGACGACAACAAGCTCGTCCACATCGGCACCTGCCTCACCCTCATCGCCGTCGCCACGGCGATCAGCTACCGCGGCATGACCGCCACCAAGGGCGTCCAGTACGCGCTGGTCGGCCTCCAGCTCGTCGTCCTCGCGGTCTTCGTCGCCATGGCCTTCCAGAAGGCCTCCGCCGGCGCCTTCGACACCGGCCTGGACTTCTCCTGGTCCTGGATGAACCCCTTCGCGGTCGAGTCCATGGCGGCCTTCACCGCCGGACTCTCGCTCTCGATCTTCATGTACTGGGGCTGGGACGCCTGCCTGGCCACCAACGAGGAGACCACCGGCTCCACCAAGACCCCCGGCCGCGCCTCGCTCGTCGCGATGGTCGTCCTGGTCGGCTCCTACCTGGCCACCGGCGTCGCCGCCCAGATGGCCGTCGGCTCCGGCGGCGAAGGCCTCGGCTTGGCCAACGAGGAGACCTCGGACAACGTCTTCGCCGCCCTCGCCGGCCCGGTCATGGGCCCCGCACTCGGCATCCTGCTCTTCGTCGCCGTGCTGGCCTCGGCCGCCGCGTCCCTGCAGACCACCTTCATCCCGGTGGCCCGCACGGTCCTCGCCATGTCGACGTACGAGGCCCTGCCGCCCGCCTACGCCAAGGTCCACCCCCGGTTCAAGACCCCGGGCCGCGCCACGGTCATGGCAGGCGTCGCCACCGGCGTCTTCTACACGGTCATGACCCTGGTCAGCGAGAACGTCCTCACCGACACGATCTTCGCGCTCGGTCTGATGATCTGCTTCTACTACTCGCTGACCGCCTTCGCCTGCGCCTGGTACTTCCGCTCCGAACTGCGCCGCTCCACCCGCGACCTGTTCTTCAAGGGCGTCTTCCCGGTGCTGGGCGGCCTGCTGCTCGCCACGGTCTTCTGCAAGACCCTCATCGACATGTGGGACCCGGCCTACGGCTCCGGCTCCACCGTCCTCGGCGTCGGCAGCGTCTTCATCATCGGCGTCGGCCTGCTCGCCCTCGGCCTGGTCATCATGCTCGTCACCGCACGCCGCAGCCCGGCCTTCTTCCGCGGCGAGGTCCTGACGAAGTCCACCCCGGCCCTGGTCGTCGAGGACTGACCCCCGCCCTTCCCGCCCCCGCTGTGTCATCCCGCGGCCCCGGATCGATCCCCCGATCCGGGGCCGCCGGCATGTGTGGACGGCGGCGGTCAGGCCCGGCCGATCCGCCCCGGGGCCGATCCGGGGCCGATCCGGGGCGGGCGGGGGGTGACCAGGGGAGCGGGCGGATCGTTGGGCGGGGCATGAATGCCATGAAGCGCACCCTGTCCGCCCTGGTCCTCACCGGCGGCGCCGCCCTCGCACTCACCCCCGCCGTCGCGCACGCCGACGAGCCCGCCGCCCAGGCGCCCCCCGTCGCCCAGCGCGTCACCGAGATCGTCGACCACCCGGGTCAGGCCGTCCAGGACACCAGGACGGCGCTCGCCGTCACGGCCGCCGCCGCCGGGTCCGCGACGAAGTCCACCAACGCCTCCCTCGGCAGTGCGGGCGGCGCCCTCGACGCCGGCCTCCCCAAGCCCCCGCAGGTCCGCTGACCCCTGCGGCGCGGTGCACCGGGGCGGACGGGCGGCACCCGGCCCCGTACGCCCCGGCGCGCCGCGCCTCACCCCTCCGCGGGCCGCGACAGCCGGTCGGCCTCGTCGTGGCGGCCGAGGTTGCGGTAGACGGCGACGAGGTTCCCGCGTGCGAGACGGGTATCGGGGTGGTCGTCGCCCAGGAGCCGTACGTAGCCCTCCAGGGCCCGCTCGATGAGGCGCAGGGCGTCGTGGTGCCGGCCGAGGTTGCTGTGGGCGCCGGCGAGGTTGTTGCGTGCCAGGAGGGTCTCCGGGTGGTCGTCGCCCAGAAGGCGCTCCCGGGCGGCCAGGACCCGCTGCGTCAGGTCGAGGGCTTCCTGGTGCCGGCCGAGGTGGCCGTAGGAGGTGGCGAGGTTGTGGCGCGCGCGGTGGGTGTCCGGGTGGTCGTCGCCGAGGAGCCGTTCGCGTGCGGCGAGGACCTCCTCCAGCAGATGGAGGGCCTCGCTGTACTGCCCGAGGTCGTTGTACGTGGCGGCGAGGTTGTTGCGCGCGGTGTGGGTGTGCGGGTGGTCCGCCCCGAGCAGGCGGTCGTAGTCCGCCACCACCCGCCGCATGAGGTGCAGGGCCTCGTCGTCGCGGCCGAGGTCGCTGTAGGTCCCGGCGAGGTGGCTGCGTACGAGGTTCGTGTCGGGGTGGTCGTCACCGAGGAGCCGGACCCGGTTGTCCAGCACCTGCTCATGCAGGTGGAGCGCCTCCTGGTAGCGGCCGAGCGCGCCGTACGCGGCGGCGAGGTTGGCGCGGACGAGGTCGATGTCGCTGTGGTCGGCGCCCAGCAGGTCCTCCGCCTTGGTGAGCAGCTCCTCCCAGTGGGTGAGAGCGGCGTGGGGGAGCCCGTCGGCCAGCAAGCTCTTGCCCGCCTGGAACAGCAGGGAATGGGCCTCGCCGTCCCAGAGGTGCCCGCCGGCGTGGTGGGCGACCGTGTCGGCGTTGGCGCGCAGGACGGCGTTGAGGTCGGCGCGGGTGCCGTCGACGGGCGGCCAGATGTCGAGCAGCGCCTCCGCGGCGGTCTGCGCGAGGACCACCCGGAGGGCTCGCCGGGTGGTCTCCCGGACGGCCCGCGCGGTGAGGGCGTGGACGCGGACCTCGTGGTGGGTGGTGCGCGAGTCGTACGTGAGCAGGGCGTAGCGGTGCAGGACCAGCAGGGTGTCGCGGACCTCCTCGGCGCGGACCTCGGCGGCGCGGACCTCCTCGGCGCGGACCTCGGCGGCGCGGGCCGGATCGGCGTCGGCTGTGTCGGCGACCGCCTCCGTGAGGTGGGCCAGGACCGTCTCGCTGTCCCACAGGGCCGCGGGATGGCCGGCCGGGTCGAGGAGCGCTGCCAGTTCCAGGACCGGCCGCGCCAGCCCGCGGGGTGACGCCGCCTCGGCCGCGGTGAGGGACAGCAGCAGGGTCGCGGTGATCGGGCGGCCGTAGTTCTCCGTGTCCGCCCACGCCGGCAGCAGCTCGGCGAGCCGGCGCTCGCGCAGCAGGTCCAGGTACGCGCCGCAACCGAGCTGCTGGTCGAGGACGTACGCCGCCGCGTGGCCGACCGCGAGCGGCAGGTGCCCCAGCTCCGCGGCCAGTCGGCCCTGGCTGCCGTCCAGGAGGTGGCCGGCCCCGTCGGCGGCCAGCCGGTGTTCGAGGTACGCCACGGCCTCGGCGGCGGTGTACACGTCCACGTCCACCCGGCGGCGCCCCTGCCCGGTCAGCCGGCCGTCCTTCAGCCGGGTCGTCGCCAGCACCCACCCGTTTCCCGGCCGCGCCGGAGGCCACCAGGGCGCCACGGCGGCGGGGTCGGTGACGTCGTCGAGGACCACGAGCCACCTGCGCCCGGTGGTGGCGAGCCAGTCCAGCAGCGCCCGGGCGTCCTGCTCGGGGTCGTCCCCCAGGGCGCCGGGGGCGCGGACCAGGCGGGCGGTCCGGGCGTAGAGGGTGGTGAGCTGCTGGATGTCGGCCGCGGGGACCCACAGGATCAGGTCGACCCCGGTGAGGACGGCCTCATGGGCGTAGGCGGCGGCGAGTTGGGACTTCCCCACACCGCCGGCCCCTGACAGCACCTGCGCCAGTACCGCGTCCTCGCCCGCCGCCCGCGCCCCGTCGACCGCCGCCCGCAGCGCGGGGCGCTGCTGGAACGAGGACGCGAGCAGCGGCGGGGCCCCCACCCGCAGCGGCCAGGTGACCTCCGGTCCGGGCAGGGTGAAGTGCTGGGTGGTCATGTACGTGGTGACGCTGCTGTGCGGGCCGAGAGCACTCCCGCTGATGTCGCGGCCGGCGGCCACCGCGTGCGCGCCCGCCGCCACGGACGCTCGCGCGGGCCCCGTCCCCGCCCCGGGCAGGGCGGGCGTCCCCGGGCCGCGTTCCGGCCGCGTCTCCTCCCGGGGGCGCCGCTCCGCGACGGATCCGGCCCCGGCCTCGGGCCCGCCTCCGGCCTCGGGCCCGCCTCCGACGCCGGGCACGCCTCCGGCCCCGGCCTCGGTTCCGGTCCCGGTCGAGGCCGCCGTCGAGGCCCCGGCGTTGGTCCCGGACCCCGGCGAGGCCCCTGACCCGGCCCCTGGTTCCGTGGCGGGCTCGGCCGCGGCGGGCAACCACCGGGGCCGACGGGGGCGCCACCGCGTCACCGGACCTCGCTGCCGTCGCCGAGGGCGCTGCCGGCGATGTCGCCGCCCGCGGCGACGCCGCCCGGCTCGGCGCGCACGTCCGCGGCCGGGCCCGAGCCCGGAGCGGGAGCGGCGGCCGGGGGCTGGGCGTGCACGCGGGAGTTCGCGCCGAGGGCGCTGCCGGTGATGCTCCCGCCCGCCGCCACACCGCCCTGCCCGGCCCGCACCACCGGTGGCGCCGGCACGGGCGGCGCGGGCGCTCGTACGAGGGCGATCACCGCGACCGTGAGGCCCGCGGCGGCCAGGACGGCCCCGATCAGGGTCCCGACCTTGTCGGCCGTGTCGAGATCGACCACCAGCACGACCACGACCAGCCCCACCGCGACCAGCCCGGTGACGACGGCGGCCGCCCGCACCGCGATACGGGCTCCGCCCGAAACACCCGCCATGGCAAGCCTCCTTGGGACCACCGACAGCCTTCCCAGGGAAGGCTAGTGCTGTGACCGGAAAGGTTCACCATGTCGCGACGCCCGGCACGGCAACTCGCCGCACTGCGCGGGCCGGATCGCCCGCGGCCACCCTCGGCCCCGTGCCGTGCGGGGTGGTCCCGGGGCCGCCGCGGGGGTGTCAGCGCCCCGGGCTATCCTTCCCGGCACCGCACACCGACCGTGAGGATCCCTCAGCAGTGACCGGCCTGTCCGCCTTCCCGCTTCCCTTCCAGAGCACCCGTTCCCCGGCGTTCACGACGCCCCGGACGTTGCGGGAGCTGCAGATGATGCAGTGCAGTTCGCACCTGCGCGCCAAGCCCGCGTGGTTCGACAAGATGAACGACGCCGACATCGCCGCCCGGTGGACGCAGGAGGCGATGGCGCAGGGCATGACCGAAGCCCAAGTGCGCTACGTCCTCGCCGAACTGGAGCACTACGCCGCCTTGCGGGACGCGCGCACCGGCATCGAAGTCTCCGCGGTCGACGGCGTCTGGCAGTCGGACACCCTCGTCGACGAGCAGCTCAGGACCCGGCTGCGCGAGGCGGTCCGGGTCCTGGAAGAGGTCCCCGAAGCGGCGCGGGACTGGCACCCCGGATCCGACGGCCAGGTGCTGGACCTCGTCCATCCCTCCCTGTTCTGTCTGGTGAGGGAGGCGAGCGGAGGTCCCGAGCAGGCGTGGCAGAACCCGACGACCCACTACGCGAAGTACGAGTTCTCGGAGCGGTTCCAGTGGCTGCCCACGGACGTCGACGTCAGCGAGGACGGAGCCGTCGCCTTCCGCTCGTACGTCAACAACGTCCACCCCGAGGAGCACCGCGCACTGGAGTCCGTCCTGCCGGACCTGTTCGCGCGCCTGCTCCCGCTGTTCGAGAACGTGCTCACCGATCTGCGGCACCCGCGGCCCCTGCGGATCGAGGCCGACCCCTACAGCTGGTACGACTCCGAGCCGGAGTACCCGCACAAGTCGTCCTACCCCGACAACGACGCCTACGTGGAGGCCCGCGACGCCTGGGACGAGGCGTACGAGGAGTGGTTCGAGAACCGCCAGCCGATCGTCCCGGACGCCCCGGAGTTCAGCCCGCCCGCCCTGCCCGACGCCTCCGCGCGCATCGACCTGCGCGGGCGCCGCCTCCAGGTCATCGTCAAGCTGGCCACCGTCCACCTCACCCCGGACCAGCCGGAGTACGCCGGCGGTTCCTGGCACGTCGAGGGCATGCTGAACGAGCGGATCGTCTCGACCGGCATCTACTACTGGGACAGCGAGAACATCACCGAGAGCCGGCTGGGATTCCGCGCCGCCCTCGACGACCCGCGCTACGAACAGAACGACGACACCGGGCTGCGCGAGGTCTACGGTCTCGAAGACGAGGACGCCCTGAACCAGGCGCTGGGCGCGGTACCGACCCCGGGAGGCCGCTGCCTGGCCTTTCCCAACGTCTTCCAGCACCGCGTAGACGCCTTCCGCCTCGCGGACCCGACCCGCCCGGGCCACCGCAAGATCCTCGCCTTCTTCCTCGTCGACCCGACGCAGCGGATCGTCTCGACCTCGGACGTACCGCCGCAGCAGCCCTGGTCCGACACCACGACCATGACGCTGGAGCAGGCCAAGGCGTACCGCGAGGAGCTCATGCAGGAACGGAAGTTCTTCGTCGACGAACACAACGAACAGCTCTACGAACGCGAGTTCTCGCTCTGCGAGCACTGAACCCCTACGGCATGGTCGAGCCCCAGGTGCGGGAGCAGAGCACGAGGCGGTAGCCGTCCGGGTCCTCGACGGTGACGCCCCACTCGTCCCAGTACGGGTTGTGCGCGGCCACCCGCGTCCCGCCGTGCTCGATGAGCCGCCGCACGAGGGCCTCGTCGGGAGCCGCGCCCAGGTAGACCACGAAGAGGTCGTCGACGGTGGGCGCGGGCGTGACGGGGTTGCCGGCATCCCGGGTGAGCTCGAAGTGCCAGCCGCCCCCGGCGGGCCCGACCATCAGCAGGTCGTGCTCGCCGGGCACGCTCTTCGTGCTGCGCCACTGCACTTCGAGGCCGAGCCCGCCGACGTAGAACCGCTCGGCGGCCGCCAGGTCGAGAGAGGGCCGGGCCACCCGGATATGGGTACGTGAATCGATCATGCGGTGGAGCGTACGACCCCCCCGAGGAAGCCCGCCCACACTTCCGGGCTGACGGCCAGCTGAGGGCCGGCCGTCACCTTGGAGTCCCGCACGTGCACGGTGTCGGCGCAGGCGGCGACCTCGACGCAGTTGTCGCCGTCGCCACTGCTGTAGGTGGACTTGTGCCAGGACAGGGCGACCTCCACGCAGCTGTCGCCCTCGCTTCCGCTGTAGCTGCTCTTGTACCACCGCAGTTCGGAGCTGTTCACAGGGAACCTCGCAATCGCATCAACAGGCCCGCGCTGTCCGCCGGGTTGAGGGCCTGGATGCGAAGTTTGGCATACCGCTGGTGGAGGAGGCTGAGGTCTTTCGGGTCGGAGAGTACCCGGCCCGACTGCTGTCCCTCGCTGTACCCCACCCACTCGTGTTCCTCGGTTTCGAGGAGACAGAAGGGACCTCCGAGACCTGCGTGCTCCGGGCTGATCGACGGCATGATCTGCAGGTCCACGTTGGGTGGCCGGGAGCACTCCAGCACATGGTCGATGAGCTGGCTGGTCACCTCTGCGCCGCCGGTCTGCCGCAGGATCACAGCTTCCTCGATGATGAAACTGAAGACCGTGTACGGAGTGCGGGTCAGGAGCTGCTGCCGGGCAAGGCGGGCCGCTATGCGCTCCTCCACATCCTCCGCCGTGGGCGGTGGAAGTACGTCGCCGATGAGGGCCCGCGCGTACGACTCGGGCTGCAACAGTCCCGGGATCGACCGGCACTCGTAGGTGTTGAGGGTGACGGCCACCTCCTCCAGTTCCGCCCACCGGCGGAACCACGTCGCCAGCCCGCGCCGCCGGGACAGCTGCTTCGCCGCGATGCCGATGACGCCGAAGGTGTCCAGCACCGCCTCCGTCTTGGTGATGAACTTCTGCGACGGGTGGCGGCGGCCCTGCTCCACCGAGCCGACGTACTGCACCGAGTAGCCGATCAGCGCGGCCAGCTGCTCCTGCGTCCGGCCCGCCCGTTTCCGCGACGCCTTGACCGTCTCGCCGAAGCTGCGCAGGTTGTCGTCCGGTTCGACCTCGTCGTCACCGCTGTCGTCGGCACTCACCATGGCGGTCACCTCCCCGACAGGAATGTTCACGCACCGTGACTTCCACTGTCCAGGGAATGGACTCGTACAGTTGGTTTGTACGAGTCCGGGTGGTGTTGAACGAGGCAGGCCACGCGGGACGTTGGAGCCATGACCGCACCTTCCGGCCCGGCCCGGACCCTCGTACGCATGTTCACTCAGCGTTTCAGCAGCACCCGCCGCGGGGCCCGCCTCGCCCGGCAGCTCGCCCTCGTGGAGCTGCACGAGTGGGGGATCCCCGAGTCCACCGAGCTCGCCGCCGACGCGGGGCTCCTCGTCGCCGAGCTCGCCGCCAACGCCGTGGCCCACGGGCGCGTCCCGGGCCGGGACTTCGAGCTCCGGATGACCCTGCTGGAGGGTGTCCTGCGCGTGGAGGTGTCCGACGCCCGGCGGGACCGGCGGCCCGCCGTGCAGCCGCACGCCTACCAGGCCGAATCCGGGTACGGCCTGCGCATCGTGGACGCCGTCGCCGCCGACTGGGGGGTCATGGACCGCCTGGTCGGGAAGACGGTCTGGGCGGAGCTCCCCCGCCGGGCACCCCGGCGTACGTAGGCGCGCGGCCCCCGTCAGAGGCGCCGGCGGGGGGCTTCGTCGTCCGGACGGTCGGGACTCGCGAAGTGGAACGGTACGCCCAGGTGGGCGGCCAGAGCCGTACCTGCCCGGGTCGCGACGGCCGCCGACGGGTGGAGCGGGCCCGCGTCGGCGCCGGCCAGGGCGCGTACGGCCGGGTCCCGGTAGACCGCGGCCAGGCAGGTCTCCCCGGCCGGTCCGTCCGATACGGCCAGCAGGTTCACGAACCAGTCGTGGACGGTGTCCCCGTCCCAGACGGCCTCCACCGCCACCACGCGGCCCGCGACGCCGTGGGCGAGGGCGGCGAGCGAGGCCAGGTCGAGCGGGGAGTCCGGCGTACGGGCCACCCGGTCCCCGAAGTGCTCGTAGCGCAGGCGGACGATCCGCTGCGCCGCGATGAGGTCGACGCCCCGGGCGCGGCCGGCCGTCCGCGCCAGCAGGACCGCCTGCAGGTAGCCGTCCTGGAGGACGTATCCGTCGACCTGGTCGCGGATGCCGGCCGGGAGCGCCGCCCACTGGTCCTCGATGTCCGCTCGGTTGGTCATGGCGTCATGATCGGCGGACCGGGGCGGATCGTCGAGGGGATTACGGCGGCCGGGGGCTTGCGGCGCCCGGCGGAGGGCGCCGTGCCTCCGGCGGGCGTCAGAGGTACTGCGCGAAGCCGTCCAGGGTGCGCAGGACCTCCGCCTCGGGTGCCGAGGGGAGTTGGAGGACCACTTCCTCGATCCCGAGGTCGGCGTAGTGGCTCATCTTGCCGGGGTTGGGCTGGACCGCGTACGGGACCACCTGGAGCGCCTTCGGGTCGCGCCCGGCGCTCTCCCAGGCCCGGCGCAGTACCGGGAGCGACTCCGTCAGGCCGCCGCCCCCGATCGGCAGCCAGCCGTCGGCGTGGTCGGCGACGGCGGCGAACAGCTTCGGGCCGGCCTGGCCGCCGACCAGGGTGCGGGGGCCGTGCAGGGGGACGCCGGGGCGGAGCTCGCGCGGGGCCTGGGCGGGCTTCGGGTGGGCGTGGCTGGCGCGCACGGAACCGAACGTGCCCGCGTACGCGGTGGGTTCCGGGGCCCACAGGGCGCGCATCAACGCCATCCGGTCGGCGACCAGTTCGCGGCGCGTACGCCACTCGACGCCGTGGTCGGCGGCCTCCTCGACGTTCCAGCCGTAGCCGACGCCGAGCGTGAGCCGGCCGCCGGAGAGGTGGTCGAGGGTGGCGACCTGCTTCGCGAGGCCGATGGGGTCGTGCTGGGCCACCAGCGTGATACCGGTGCCGAGGTGGAGCCGCTCGGTGACGGCGGCGGCCTGGCCGAGGGCGACGAAGGGGTCGAGGGTGCGCCCGTACATCTCGGGGAGTTCGCCGCCCATGGGGGCCGGGGTGTCGCGGGAGACGGGGATGTGGGTGTGCTCCGGGAGGTACAGGCCGGAGAAGCCGCGCTCCTCCAGGCTCCGGGCGAGACGGACGGGGGAGACGGTGCGGTCGGTGAGGAAGATGGTCGTGGCGATCCGCATGCGGGGGCACCTCCGGTGTGGTGTGGGAGGGCCAAGGTACGGCGTCCCGCCCGAGGCCGGCAGAGGGCCAGGAGCCCGGACCGCGGGCCGGTGGGCGGCGGGGCGGGTCGGGCGTGGGGGCGGCCCCCGCGTGGGGCGGGTGCTGGGCGGGGGGTCAGCCGCGCGGGTAGCGGGCCAGCCAGCCGGGGGTTGAGAAGGACGGGCCGTGCAGGGCGGGGCCCTGGGTCATCTCCAGGGCGAAGTCGTCGGCGAGTTCCAGCAGCGTGGCGCGGCCTTCGAGGCCGGCGAGCCAGCCGGCGGGGAGGGCGGTCTCGCCGTGGAGGGCGCCGAGCAGGGCACCGCACAGGGCGCCGGTGGCGGCGGAGTCGCCGCCGTGGTTGACGGCGAGGCGCAGCCCGCTCGGGACGTCCTCGGCGACCAGTGCGCAGTAGACGGCGACGGCGAGGGCGTCCGCCGCGTCGCCCGGGCGGTCCGACAGCAGCGCCTCGACGGCCTCGGGGCCCGGCGGAGCCTGGGTGACGGCGGCCAGGGCGCGCTGCAGGGCGTCGGTGACGGGCTGCCGGCCCGGGCGGGACCCCAGCAGGCCGAGCGCGCGCTGGACGGCCGAGTCGAGGGAGTCGCCGCGGGTCAGCCCGTGCACGATGACGGCGAGCGCCCCGGCCGAGAGGTACGCGGTGGGGTGGCCGTGGCTCTGCGTGGCGCACTCCACGGAGAGCTGGAGGACGAGGGAGGGCTCCCAGCCGACCAGCAGCCCGAAGGGGGCCGAGCGGACGGCGGCGCCCGCGTCGTGGGCGGCCGGGTTCTTGGGGTGGTCGAGGGTGCCGAGTACGTCGTCGGCGAAGCCGGTCAGGCTGGCGCGGTCCGGGGCGCGGCGGGCGTACAGCCACTCCTCCTGCGCGAGCCAGCCGTTGTCCTCGCGGCGCTCGTCGGGGCCCCAGTCGCTCTGGGTGGCGGCCCAGCGGAGGTACGCGCGGTGGATGTCGGTCGGCGGGTGCCAGTTGCCGGTGTCCCGGCGCACGTGGGCCCGTATCAGCCCGTCCACGGTGAAGAGGGCGAGCTGGGTGGCGGCGGTGACCGCGCCGCGCCGGCCGTGGGACGGCGCGGGCTCGGTCAGCCCGGCAGAGCCGTGGGCCTCGCGGACGCCGCCGAGGGAGAGGCCGGCGAGCGGTGCGCCGAGGGCGTCGCCGATGGCGGAGCCGAGGAGCGTGCCGCGCACCCGGCTGCGGAAGTCCTGCTGCTCGACGCGGCCCCACAGCGCGGTGGCCACGGCGGCGGCCCGCAGACCGTGCCCGTCGGTGCGGGCGCGGCCCCTGCCGGGCGCGGGTGCGGGTGCGGGCGCGGGCACCGGAGCGCCCGGTACGGGACCCGCCGCGACCGGAGCGCCCGGGACCGGAGCGCCCGGCACCGGACCCGCCGCTACCGGAGCGGCCGGGCCCACCGGCACCGCGGCGGCGTGGCCGTGGCCCCCCAGGGGGGCCGTGGTCGTGGTCGTTCCGTCCGCCGTGCCCTGAAAGGCGACCGCTTCCGCACTGGTTGTCGCGTCCACCGCGCTCACCGTCCCCTGGCCCGTGCCTGCCACCGCCCCCGCGACGGCACTGGCGCGACTGTAGTGGACAGCTTCGGTCGAACTCGGAACGAGTCCGTCAAGCGGTCCGTAAGAGGGCGCAGAACGGCCGGAATCCGAATACTTCCAGCCGCACCCCTGGCTCATGACACATGTTGCCACGCGCCGTACGGGGCGCCGGTTTCAGCCACACCTCACGCATCCCGCGCTCGCGCCCACCGCCCCGATGTGTCCGGCCCGAGGCTACGGCGTGTCCAGGACGGGGAGGAGGGCCGGGAGGTGGCCGTCCGAGGCGTGGGCCGCGGCCTGGCGTTCGGCGGGGACCTCGCCGTAGAGCGTCGTACGGGCCCTCGCCGGGCGGCCCGCGGCCTCGGCCACCGCGATCAGGTCCCGGACCGACTTGTAGGAGCCGTAACCGGAGCCCGCCATGCGGGAGATGGTCTCCTCCATCAGGGTCCCGCCCAGGTCGTTCGCCCCGGAGCGGAGCATCTCTGCCGCACCCTCCGCGCCCAGCTTCACCCAGCTCGTCTGGATGTTGGTGATGTGCGGGTGCAGCAGCAGCCGTGCCATCGCCGTCACCGCCCGGTTGTCCCGGACCGTCGGGCCCGGCCGGGCGATGCCCGCCAGGTAGACCGGCGCGTTCGTGTGGATGAACGGCAGCGTGACGAACTCCGTGAACCCCGCCACACCGTTCGCCAGGGCCTTCTCCTGGATCCCGGTCAGCGTACGGAAGTGGCCGAGCCAGTGCCGGGGCTGGTCCACGTGCCCGTACATCATCGTCGACGAGGACCGGATCCCCAGCTGGTGCGCGGTGGTCACGACATCGATCCAGTCCGCCGTCGGCAGCTTGCCCTTGGTGAGGACCCAGCGCACCTCGTCGTCCAGGATCTCCGCGGCCGTGCCCGGGATGGAGTCCAGCCCGGCCTCCCGGGCCGCCGTCAGCCAGTCCCGTACCGGCATCCCCGTACGGGTCGCGCCGTTGACGACCTCCATCGGGGAGAAGGCGTGCACGTGCATGCCCGGGACCCGTTCCTTCACCGCGCGCGCGATGTCGAAGTACGCCGTCCCGGGCAGGTCCGGGTGGATGCCGCCCTGCATGCACACCTCGACCGCGCCGACGTCCCACGCCTGCGCGGCGCGGTCGGCGACCTGCTCCAGGGAGAGCGTGTACGCGTCGGCGTCCGTGCGCCGCTGCGCGAAGGCGCAGAAGCGGCAGCCGGTGTAGCAGACATTCGTGAAGTTGATGTTCCGCGTGACGATGTACGTGACCTCGTCGCCCACGACCGACCTGCGCAGGTCGTCCGCGATCCGGCAGAGCGCGTCCAGGGCCGGACCGTCCGCGTGCAGCAGGGCCAGGGCCTGCGCGTCCGTGAGCTTCGTCGGGTCGTCGGCGGCCCGCGCGAGCGCGCCGCGCACGTCCGTGTCGATGCGCTCCGCGCGCATCCCGGGCGCCGCGGCCTCCCGCAGGGCCTCCCAGTCGCCGTAGACGTGGTCGAAGTCCTCGCGGCGGTCGCCCGTACGGCCCTCGGTGTCGACGGCGGTGTGCAGGTCGGTGCGCCCGTAGGCGGCGAAGCCCTCGTCGGGCTCCTGCCACGGCCGGCCCCGCACCGGCGCGCCCTCGTCCGCGAGACCGGTGTCCGCGTCGGCCAGCGCCCGGACGTGCGGCAGCAGCCGGGGGTCCAGCCACGGTTCGCCGCGCTGCAGGAACTCCGGGTATACGGTGAGCCGTTCGCGCAGCTCGAAGCCGGCGGCGGCGGTGCGCTCGGCGAGCTCCTCGATGTGCGGCCAGGGCCGCTCGGGGTTCACGTGGTCGGGGGTGAGCGGCGAGACGCCGCCCCAGTCGTCGATGCCCGCGCCGATGAGCAGGGCGTACTCGGCGTCCACCAGGTTCGGCGGTGCCTGTATCCGGGCGCTGGGGCCCAGGATGTGGCGGGCCACGGCGATGGCGGCGGCCAGCTCCTCCAGTTCCGCGTCCGGCATCCCGCGCATGGCGGTGTCCGGCTTGGCGCGGAAGTTCTGGACGATGACCTCCTGGATGCCGTGGTAGCTGCGCTGGACGCGGCGGAGCTCGAAGAAGGCGTCCGCGCGCTCCTCGTACGTCTCGCCGATGCCGATGAGCACGCCCGTGGTGAAGGGCACGTTGGAGCGGCCCGCGTCCTCCAGCACCCGCAGCCGCACGGCCGGCTCCTTGTCGGGCGAGCCGTGGTGGGGGCCGCCGGGCTCGGACCACAGGCGGGTGGCGGTGGTCTCCAGCATCATGCCCATGCTCGGCGCGACGGGCTTCAGGCGCTGGAGGTCGGACCAGGACATCACCCCGGGATTGAGGTGCGGCAGCAGGCCGGTCTCCTCCAGGACCCGGATCGCCATGGCGCGCACATAGGCGAGGGTGTCGTCGTAGCCGTGCGCGTCGAGCCACTCGCGGGCCTCGGGCCACCGGTCCTCGGGGCGGTCGCCGAGGGTGAACAGGGCTTCCTTGCAGCCCATGGCCGCGCCCCGGCGGGCGATGTCGAGGACCTCGTCGGGGGACAGGTACAGGCCGTGGCCGGCGCGGCGGAGCTTGCCCGGGACGGTCACGAAGGTGCAGTAGTGGCACCGGTCGCGGCACAGCCGGGTCAGGGGGATGAAGACCTTGCGCGAGTACGTGATGACGCCGGGCCGCCCGGCGGCGGCGAGGCCCGCGTCCCGTACGCGCGCCGCGGAGGCCGCGAGGTCCTGGAGGGCCCCGCCGCGCGCCTGGAGCAGGACGGCCGCCTCGGTCGCGTCGAGCGCGACACCGTCGCGGGCCCGCCGGAGCGCGCGGCGCATCGCGTTTTCGGTCGGGGCGTCACTCGGAGTGGTCATGGGCCGAGCATACGATCCGCGTCCGCGGGGGCGGCGCGGGTCACCGCATCAGCTCACCGGCGTTGACCAGCAGCGACTGGCCGGTTATCGCCCTTGCCCGGTCGGAGGCGAGGAAGACGGCGGCGTCGGCGACGTCCCCGTCGGTGGCGAGGTCGGGGAGGGCCATGCGCTCGGTGAGGCGGGCGTGCACCTCGGCCTCGGGCACGCCCTCGGTGTGGGCGGTGAACGTGACGAACGCCTGGACGGGCGGCCCCCACATCCAACCGGGCAGGACGGTGTTGACCCGGATCCGGTGCGGGCCGAGCTCGCGGGCCAGGGAGTACATGGCCGAGGTCAGGGCGCCCTTGGACGCGGCGTAGGCGGCCTGCTGGACCTCGTTGGGGGCCGCGACCGCGGACTGGGTGCCGATGATGACGACGGAGCCGCCGGCACGTTTGAGCGCGGGCAGGCAGGCCCGTGTCATCCGCAGGGTGCCGAGCAGGTTCACGTCGAGGATCTGCTGCCAGGTGCCGAAGTCGGCATCGGCGAGACCGCCGAAGTACGAGTCCCAGGCGGCGACGTGCACGACCGCGTCCAGGCCCCCGAACCGCTCCCGCGCGAGCGCGGCCAGGGCCTCGCACTGAACCTCGTCGGTGATGTCGGTGGGGAGGTGCGCGGTGTGCGCGCCCCCGGGGTCGATCTCGGCCGCGCATTTCGCGAGGTTCGCCTCGGTCCGGGCCCCGAGCACGGCGTTCCCCCCGTCCCGCACGACGGCGGCGGCCACCTGGTGCCCCAGCCCCGCCCCGACACCGGAGACGAGGACGGTCTTCCCTTGCAGCAGCATCGCGGGACCTCCGGGGCAGTGGTGCGGGCTCGGGCGGGCCGACCGGCACCGACCTGAACTGACGGTGCGTCAGGGTAGGGGAGCGCGGCGGGCTTGGGAAGGGGAACGGGGCGGGCTCGGGGAGGGGAGCGCGGCGGGCTCGGGAAGGGCCGGCCCCGTGCCCGCCCGGCGTGAGCGGGAGGGCGTCAGAGCGCTGCCCCCGCCGCCAGGGCCTTCGCCAGGCGCGTCGCGCCCTCGGTGATCTCCGCGGGGGTGTGGGTGGTGAAGGAGAGGCGCAGGGCGCGGGGGTCCGGGGCGGTCGCGAAGAAGGGCGCCCCGGGGACGAAGGCCACGCCGTGCGCGACCGCGGACCGGAGCAGGACCGTCGCGTCGTGGCCCTCGGGGAGTCGGGCCCAGAGGAACATCCCGCCCTCCGGCAGGTTCCACTCGCAGCCCGCCGGGAGGGCCCGGCCCAGGGCCGCGTGGAGGGCGTCGCGGCGCGCACGGTAGGCCGTGCGGACGGTGGCGATGTGGGCGTCCAGGTCCACGGTGCGCAGGTAGTGCGCGGCGGCCAGCTGGTCCACCGTGGAGGTGTGCAGGTCGGCCGCCTGCTTCGCGACGACCGCCGCCCGCCGCAGCGCCGCGGGCGCCCGCAGCCAGCCCAGCCGCAGCCCCGGCGCCATGACCTTGGAGAAGCTGCCGAGCAGGGCCGTACGGTCCTCCGCCCCCGGATGGGCGGCGAGCCACGGCAGGTCGCGGCCCTCGTAGCGCAGTTCCCCGTACGGGTCGTCCTCCACCAGCCACAGTCCCAGCCGCGCGGCGGTCGCCGCCACCGCCGCCCGGCGTCCGGTGGGCAGGGTGCGGCCCGTGGGGTTCTGGAAGGTGGGGACGGTGTAGAGCAGCTTGGGGCGCTCCCGCGCGACGAGCTCGGCCAGTGCCTCGGGGATGATGCCCCGCGCGTCGCAGGGCGCGGGCACCACCCGCGCTCCGGCGAGCCGGAAGCACTGGAGGGCCGCCAGGTAGGTCGGGTTCTCGACGAGGACGACGTCCCCCGGTTCGACCAGCGTGCTGGTGATGAGCGTCAGGGCCTGCTGGGAGCCCGAGGTGATGACGATGTCGTCCGCGTCCGTCGCCAGCCCGCGCGCCGTGGCCCGCGCCGCGACCGCCGCCCGCAGTTCCGGGGCGCCCTCGGTGGTGGAGTACTGGAGGGCGCGCCGCGCCGAGGTCGCGAAGGCGGCGTCGTACGCGGCCCGCAGGCCCTCGGAGTCGAAGAGCTCGGGGGCGGGGAGCCCGCCGGCGAAGGAGATGATCCCGGGGCGTTCGGTGAGCGCGAGGATCTCGCGGACGGGGGACCCCTCGACGGAGGTGGCGCGCGAGGCGAACGGGGGCGGGGGCGCCGCGGAGCCGGCTCGCCTGTCGGGTGCCGTGCTGTCGGGGGCCATGCCGGCGGGCTCGGCGGGAAGGGGCACAAGGACTCCTCGGGTGGTGGGTGCGCGCAGCGTAGCCGCGAAAGGTGTAGCCGGCATGTATGTATCGCATGCTGAACCCGGCCGCGGGACTCCCCATCTGACGTGGCATCAGCTAGACCGGTCCCATGACGACAGGAGAGCAGCACCCCGACACCCGCGTCGACGACTACGCCGAACTGGCGGCCGTCGGACCCTACGGGGTCCGCCCCGGCCACGCCCTGATCACGATGGTGGAACCGCACCCGGGCCACGAGTTCGCGTACAACCGCTGGTACGAGGACGACCACTACTACGCCGGCGCGATGGCCATGCCCTGGATGTACGCGGGCCGCCGCTGGGTGGCCACCCGGGAGCTGCAGGAGCTGCGCTACCCCGAGAAGTCGGCGGTCGCCCAGCCCGTGACCGCCGGGTGCTACCTGTCCACGTACTGGGTCACCGAGGGCCGGTACGACGAGCACATGAAGTGGACCGTCGGCATCAACAAGCGGCTGAACCGCGACGGACGCGTCTACCAGGACCGCACCCACGTCTTCACGTCGTTCCAGGACCACGCGGCCACCGTCTACCGCGACGGCGCCGCCGGCCCGCGCGACCACCACGCGCTGGACCACCCCTACGCCGGGCTGGTCCTCCAGGTCATCGACGCCGACGGCCCCGAGCAGCGCGCCGAGCTGCTGGAGTGGTTGCGCTCACGAGCGCTGCCGAAGCGGCTGCACCAATCCGCGGCGGCGATGGTGACGGTCTTCCGGCCGACCCCGCTGCCCGGCGACCGGATGGCGTACGTGAAGCAGGTCGAGGGCGTCGACACGCGGCTCACGCTGCTGTGGTTCCTGGAGGCCGACCCCCGCCGGTGCTGGGACCGCTTCCAGGGGCTGGACGCGGAGGTGGCCGGAGCGGGGCTGGGCCGGGTGGAGCTGGTGGCGCCGTTCCTCCCCACGGTGGTGGGGACGGACCGCTACGTGGACCAGCTGCGGTAGCCGCCGGGCGGCGGCCAGGCGCGCCGTGCGGGCTGCCGCCTCGCGCTCACCGAGTCACCGGCGCGTGCGGTCCCGGACACGGCCGAGCCCCCTCGGCCAGGACGGCGGCCGGTCGAGGGGGGCTCCAGTCAGTGCTGCGCGCGGTGTTCGGAGGTGCTGGCCGTACAGAGGGGACAGGGAGGGCATGTACCGGGAAGCTCAGGCGAGACGCCCCAGCCGACCTTCGGTGACATCGGCGACGAACGAGGTCCAGGAGCCCGGCGCGAAGGTGAGGGACGGGCCGTCCTGCACCTTCGAGTCACGGACCGCGATGGCTTCCACGGCGGGGGACTTGACCTCGACGCAGGCGCCGTTCCCGCCGGAGTAGGAGGACTTGATCCAGTTCTCGGTGCCGCCCTGACGAATAGCCATGTTGTTCTCCGGTTCAGCGAGTAGTGCCGGTGGGGGCGTCGGCCGGAATTCGGTCTTCCCCGGCTGACTCGATCGACGCTACCGGCACCGCCCGACGGGTGAAGAGGTCATTCACCCGACCGAGTGGCATATTCCATGCAACCCTTCTGCGCTCGGGGACTGACGGTGTACGGTGCTGCGCCGCCCCGCCACCTGCCCGTTTTCCCCGCCGCTACCCGCCCTTGCCCGCGTAGCTCTCGATGATCTCGGCGATGAACTGCCGGGTCTGCTCGACGTTGAGGGCCTGGGCGCGCAGGTGCTCGTACATGACGCTGTACTTCTGCACGTCGTTGGCCTTCTCCAGGTACAGGTCGCTCGTCACGCCCTCGATGTAGACGACGGTCGAGTCGGAGGCGTCCGGGAATTCCAGAATGGCGTACTGGCCGTTCATGCCGGGGTGCGCGCCCATCGCGAAGGGCATCACCTGCACGGTGATGTAGGGCTGTTCGGACTGCTCTATCAGGTACTCCAGCTGCCGGATCATCAGCTGTGCGTCCCCCACGTGCCGGCGCAGGGCCGCCTCGTCGATCACCGCCCACAGGCGCAGCGGGCCCACGTCGGGATTGTTGTTCTCGGTCTCCGAGAGCCGCTTCTGCCGGTGCATGCGGACCTGGACGCGCTTCTCCACGTCCAGGGGCGCGGTCTCGGGCAGCGCGCCGCGGATGAGGGCCTGGGCGTACTCGGGCGTCTGGAGCAGGCCCGGCACCATCTGGGGCTCGTAGGTGCGCAGGCTGGCGGCGTCCGTCTCCAGGCCGATGTAGACGCTGTACGGGATGTCGCCGAAGGCGTGCCACCAGCCCTGCTGGCGGGAGTCCTTGGCCATCTGCATGAGGGAGTCGACGAGTCGGCGGTCCTCGACCTCGTACACGTCGCACAGGTCGCGGACGTCGCGCTGGCTGATGGAACGGCGGCCGTTCTCCAGCCGGCTGATCTTCGACTGGGAGACGAGGAGGCGCTCGGCGACCTGCTCGGCCGTCATGCCCTTGTCCTCGCGGAGCTTGCGCAGCTCCATCCCCAGTCGGCGGCGTCGGACGGTGGGATTGACATTGGACGCCACGTGAACGGCACCTCCGCCTTCTTCTGTCGCTTCTCGCTGCGTGTCTGATGTTGAGCAGACTGCCACCGAAGCGGGCGGCGCCGCTGGGGAACGGCCGGGAAAACAGACGCGCGGGGTGACGGGACCGGCGAACCGGCCC
>NZ_JBHXRU010000042.1:0-52922 GCF_042716255.1 Streptomyces sp. NPDC058662
TGAGGTTCCTGTGCCCCCTACGGCCCCTACAGCCCCAGCGACCCCTGTGACCCCCCAAGGCCCCCGGGCCCCCCAATCCCCCCCGGGCCCCCCGGCCCCCCCCCCGGGGGGGGGCGGGGGGGCTACGGCCCCCCCCCCCCCCCCCTTCCGCGTGCGCGGCGGCGTCAGAGCGTGATCAGCACCTTGAGCGCGCTGCGGTCGTCCATCGCGCGGTAGCCCTCGGGGACCTCGTCCAGGGAGACGGCCCGGTCGAAGACGGGCGACGGGTCGATGGCGCCGCTGAGCACGTCGGCCAGCAGCTCGGGGATGTACGCGCGGACCGGCGCGACGCCGCCGCGCAGGGTGAGGTTGCGGTCGAACATCACACCGAGGTCGAGCCCGGTGCCGCTGCCGTGCGGCACGCCAACGTAGCCGATGGCCCCGCCGTCGCGGGTGATGCCGACGGCCGTGCGCATCGACTGCTCGGTGCCGACGGCCTCGATCACCGCGTGGGCGCCCCGGCCGCCGGTCAGCTCGCGGACGGCGGCCTCGGCGGCCTCGCCCCGCTCGGCGACGACGTCGGTGGCCCCGAAGAGCTTCGCGATGTCCGTACGGGCGGAGTGGCGGCCCAGGGCGATGATCCGCTCCGCGCCGAGGCGCTTGGCGGCGAGGACGCCGCAGAGGCCGACCGCGCCGTCACCGACGACGGCGACGGTGGACCCCTCGCGGACCCCGGCGCCCAGCGCGGCGTGGTGGCCGGTCCCCATGACGTCGGACAGCGCGAGCAGCCCGGTCAGCAGGTGGTCGTCCGAGACGGCGTCGGCGGGCAGTTTCACCAGCGTGCCGTCGGCGTGCGGGACGCGGACGGCCTCGCCCTGGCCGCCGTCGTGGCCGACCGAGCCCCAGAACCCGCCGTGCTCGCAGGAGGTGTACAGGCCTTCGGCGCAGTACGCGCAGGTCCCGTCGGACCACATGAACGGGGCGACGACCAGGTCTCCGGCGCGCAGGCCGGTCACCGCGGCGCCGGTCTCCTCGACGATGCCGAGGAACTCGTGGCCTATGCGCTGCCCCGGTTGGCGCGCGGCCTCACCCCGGTAGGCCCACAGGTCGCTGCCGCAGATGCAGGCGCGCAGGACGCGGACGACGGCGTCCTCGGGACGCCGGATCGCGGCGTCGGGCACCTCCTCCACGCGGATGTCGTGCGGGGCGTGGATGACGGTGGCGCGCATGGTGGTGCAGTCCTCGGGATCGGGGGTGGTTCAGCGTTCGCTGTGCTCGCCCGGCAGGGCTGCTCCCCTACCGTACGCCCGGTTTCCGGAGGCCATCACTCCGGTCGCCAGCAGGTACTGGGCCGCCAGGTACGTGGCCATGATCCAGAAGTCGGGGCGGGGCAGCTGGGGCCAGTCGGCCACCCCGGTGGCGATGAGGGTGTCGGAGAGCAGGAACAGCGCCCCGCCGAGGCCCGCGCGCGGGCCGAGGGCGCTGGAGCGGAAGGCCATGGCGGTGAGCAGCAGGCTGTAGCCGGCCACGGGGACGCGGAGGTCGGCCGGCAGGTCGCCCCACAGCAGGGCGACGGTCCCGACGAGGGCGAGCGCGTACGCGCCCCCGAGCAGCGGGTGCGCGGCGCGCCTGCCGAAGAGCACGAGGTAGCAGACGTGCCCGACGGCGAAGGAGCCCATGCCGACGAGGAAGGCGGCCTCGGCGTCGAAGAGCAGGGCCAGGTCCCCGCCCCAGCCGAACAGCAGGGCCGCGACCAGCAGGCGGGGTGCGCCGCGGGTCAGCGCGTAGGCGACGAGCAGGGGCATCAGCAGCGGCTTGAACACCGGGTGGCCCGCCTCCCAGCCGGCCAGCAGGGAGGCGAGGTCGGCGGCGGCGACCGCGAAGCCGGCCAGGGCGATCCGGCCCAGGCGGGCCCGGCCGGCCGAGGGGGCCGGGCCCGGGGCAGAGGCCCGGGCGGGCGCGGTACGGGCGGTGCCGGCCGGCCGGCCGCCGTCGCCGGCCGAGGACTCCGCGGCGCTCACGCGGTGGACTCCTGTACGGACTGGGGGGCCGGGACGGGAGCCGGCGCCGGGGCCGGGACCTGCGCCGGGACCTGCGCGGCGGGCGTCACCGGTACGGGGGCCGCGGACGGGACGGCGCCCGGGGTCGGGACGGCGGCCGCGGCTCGGGGGGCGGGCTGCCAGCCCGGGCCTCGGAAGACGTGTCCCGCCCGCTGGCGCCAGCTCCCGGCGGCGCGCACGTCCCGCGCGATGGCGGCGTACTCGTGCGTGGCCACGCGCAGCGGGTTGTGGGTGTCGATGTTCTTGGTGAGGCCGTACACGGGCGTGTCGGTCTCCCCGACCCACGAGCCGAACATCCGGTCCCAGACGATCAGGATGCCGCCGTAGTTGCGGTCGAGGTAGCCGCCCTGGGAGGCGTGGTGGACACGGTGGTGCGAGGGGGTGTTGAAGACGTACTCGTAGGCGCGGGGGAGCTTGCCGATGCGCTCGGTGTGGACCCAGAACTGGTAGAGCAGGTTGATCCCGTAGCAGAACGGGATGACGGCCGGATGCACCCCGACGGCCACCATCGGCAGGTAGAACCAGTACGTGGTCGCGCTGGTCCACGGCTGGCGCAGGGCGGTGGTGAGGTTGAACCGCCGGCTGCTGTGGTGGACCACGTGGCAGGCCCACAGGATGCGGACGACGTGGTGCCCGCGGTGCTGCCAGTAGTAGAGGAAGTCCTGGGCGAGCAGCATCAGCGGGAGCGTCCACCACAGCAGCGGCACGCGCAGCGGGGTGAGTTCGTAGACCGCGGTGAAGACCGCGACGACGGGGATCTTCCACAGCAGGTCGAAGCCGATACTGCCCAGCCCCATGGTGATGCTGGTGACGGCGTCCTTGGTGTCGTATCCGGCGGCGTCCTCGTCGGGATGGAGCCGGTAGCTCACCAGCTCGATGACGGTGAGCAGCACGAAGGCGGGTATGGACCACAGCACGACATCGGGCAGGTTCGGCATGCCCGCACCATAAAGGCGCGCTCCGGGGCGCCGCTAGGGGTTGTTACCGATCGGTACTCATCCGAGTTACCGCAGGTACCGAGCCGCGCCGCGGAGCGGTCACCAGACGCGGACCGAGCCGCCGCGGGCGAAGGCCGGGCTGGTCGCGGTCGGGGGGATCGCCGTCAGGGGCTGCGCGACCTCCGAGACCAGGGGGCCGCAGGTGGCCGCGGCCGCGTCCAGGAGGTCGAGGTCGAAGCCGTAGACCCGGGCCGCGTTGCCGCCGACCATCGCGGCGACCTCCTCGCGCGGGAGGCCCGCGTAGGCGATGCGCAGGCCCTCGCGGGAGAACGGCGTGGTGCCCTCGTCGTGGGGGTAGTCGCTCCCCCACATGATCTTGTCGAGGCCGATCCGGTCCCGCAGCGGGACCTCGTGGGGGCGCATGAAGCTCGCTCCGACGAAGCAGTTGTCCCGCCAGACCTCGCTCGGGCCCTTGCCCATCGAGTCGGCCAGTCCCGCGCCGAATTTGGACTCGGCGGTGGCCGAGGCCGCCACCAGGCGGCCGTGGTAGTAGTCCAGCATCTCCATCACGCCCGGGATCCAGCCGGAGCCCTGCTCCGTGAGGACCAGCGTGAGGCCCGGGTGGCGGCGGAAGGCACCGCCGAAGATGAGGTGCCACAGGGCCCGGTGCGAGAACCAGGTGGTCTCCACCATGAACACGGCGCGGGCCGCCGGTTCGTCGCCGAGCGGCGGGGACGCGGAGCCGCCGTGGTGGTTGACGGGGACGTCCAGTTCGTCGCATACCGCCCAGATGGGGTCGTAGGCGGTGGAGTAGAGCTCGGGGACACCGCTGCCGGGTGGCGCGCCCGGCAGGAGGATGCCGCCGGTCAGACCCTCCGCCTTCGTGCGGCGGATCTCCCGTACGGCCGCGTCGACGTCGTTGAGCAGGATCTGGGCCACCCCCGCCCGCCGCCCCGGGGCGGCGGCGCAGAAGTCCGCGAGCCACCGGTTATGGGCCTGGAGCCCGGCCCAGCGCAGGGTGAACTCGGCGGCCGTGGGCGGCTGCGCCATCAGGGAGGCGCTGGGGAAGAACGGCGGCACGGTGTTCGGGAAGAGGACCTCCGCCACGATGCCGTCGGCCTCCAGTTCGGCGAGTCGGCGCCCGGAGTTCCAGTTGCGGTCGGCCGTGTCGGCGAGGAGGTCCTCGTACGGGTTCACGTAGGAGGCGGCCCACGCGTCGAACTCCTCGTGGTGGCGCTTCTCCAGGTACGGCTTGTAGTCCAGCAGGTCGGCGCCCGCGTGGCAGTCCGCCGAGACGACCGTGTACCGGTCCGGGGCCGTCACGGGTTCACCCCCAGCACCGGGAAGTCGTGCTCCGTCAGCCAGTGGCGGCCCACGTCCCGGGAGCGGGCCCAGGAGGCCTCCACCGCCGCCTGGTCCGCGGACTGGCCCAGGTCGGCCGGGGTGGGGCCGATCCGGCGGGCGGTCGGGGCGAGCTTCGCGGTGTCGAAGCCGAAGACCTCGGCGGCGGCGAGGCCCAGCATCCTGCGGGTCTCCGCCACCGGGATGTCGTGGAAGGTCCTGCGGAGCCAGTCCCGGGTGGCGGGCCAGGTGCCCTCGGGGTGCGGGAAGTCGGAGCCCCACAGGATGTTGTCCACGCCGATCTCGTAGCGCTGGGCCAGCTCGCGCCGCTTGGTGTTCGTCGCGCAGACGAACACCTGTCGGTCCAGGTACTCGCTGGGCGGCCTTTTCAGTTCCTCGAACGGCGAGAGCTTCTTGCCGCCGTGGGCGCCGAGGTAGAGGCGGTCCATGAACCACAGCTGGTTCGGCAGCCACCAGCAGCCCGACTCGGCCACGCCGAACTTCAGGCCCGGGTGGCGTTCGAAGACGCCCGACCAGAGCAGGAACCACAGCGGGCGGGCCGGCCACCAGGTGACCTCGGAGACGAAGATGCCGAGGTGGTCGCCGTACTCGTGCCGGGGCGAGGACCCGGAGTGGGTGACGACGGGCATCGCCGTCTCGGCCGCCGCGGCCCACACGGGGTCGTAGCGGCGGTCGTGGTACGGCGCCTTGTCCACCCACATGGCGGGGATCATGAGCGCGCCCAGACCGGACTCCTTGGCCCGGTGGATCTCCGCGACGACCGCGTCCGGCTCGCCCGTGATGGGCAGCAGGGCCACGCCGCAGTGGCGTTCGGGGTGCGCGGAGACGAACTCGGCCAGCCAGCGGTTGTGGGCCTGCGCGCCCGCCATGCCCAGCTCGGGGTCCTGGTCGCCGGACAGGCCGAGCCCGACGCCGAAGGGGGCCGCGGTCTGGCTGTCCACGGCGTCCGCGTCGGGGAAGACGACCTCGGCGGCCACTCCGTCCCCGTCGAGCTCCTTCAGCCGCCGCCCCGCGTCCCAGCCGCCCTTGAGGCCCTCCTCGTGGTCGCGGAACCACTTCTCGGCGAAGGCCTCGTTGCGGACGCCGAGGCGGGTCGCCTCCGCACGGCGCGCGTCGCGCTGACCGAGGAACTCGTCGAACGCGGAGTGGAAGCGGGAGTCCAGGTACGGGCGGTAGAGCTCGGTGGGCAGCCCGGCGTGGCAGTCGGAGGAGATGATCAGGTACGGGTCCTGGCCGGTCGGACCGGGTCGGTCGGTCGGGTCGTCCCGGTCGGCACGGTCGTTCAGGTCGGTCGGCTCGGTCCGGTCGGTCGGGTCGTTCGCATGCGTGTCAGGCACGGCGGGGCCCCTCAGTCGAGGATGAAGCTTTCCAGGTAGGCGGGGTTGGCGCGGTCGAGCATCGACCGCGACCGGGCACGGATCTGCCGGTCGCTGTGCTCGCTCGCCGGGAGCATCCAGAAGCGGTCGGCCCGGATCCCGTCGACGACGTGCTCGGCGACGTCCTCGACGGGTGTGAAGTCCACCTCGCGGCCGGCCTTCCTCATGGCGGCCTCGTACTGGTCGAGGCTGCGGTACGGGGTCCTGCGCGGCCGCTCCTTCGCGTAGCGCGCGGGCCGGTTGCGGTGGGACTCCCACAGCCCGGTACGCAGCATGTGCGGTCCGGGGAAGAGGACGGAGGCGCCGATGTCCGCGCCCTCCGCCCGGAGGTGGGCGTACAGGGACTCCGTCATGGTGACCACGGCCGCCTTGGTGACGGCGTACACGGAGGCGGTGGGCAGCGGGGCGATGCCGCCGTCGCCGGAGGAGGTGTTGACGACGTGGCCCGGTCCGCCGGCGGCGATCATGCGGGGGACGAAGGCCTGGATGCCGTGGAAGACGCCCCACACGTTGACGGAGAAGGCCCACTTCCAGTCGTTGGGCTCGTGCTCCCACATCCGGCCCTCGGCGCCGGATCCGACGCCCGCGTTGTTGCAGAGCACGTGGACGGCGCCGAAGGCCTCGTACGCCGCGTCGGCCAGGGAGAGCACGGAGTCGCGGTCGCTGACGTCGACGGGCTCCGCGAGGACCTCGGCCCCCTCCGCCGCGAGGTCGGCGGCGGCCCGGCGCAGGGCGTCCTCCTCCACGTCGGCGAGGACGACCCTGAGTCCCTCGGCGGCGAAGCGGCGGGCCATGGCGAGCCCGATGCCGCCGGCGGCGCCGGTGACGACGGCGACCTGTCCCGGTTCCAGTCGCATCTCAGACACTGCCTTCCGGGGGGCCTTCGAGGATCTGCATCGGGTCGTCGTACCGCTGGTGGATGTACGGCAGGAGGGCCCGCGCGCTGACCCGCTCGACGACCCTGCCCCTCTGGTCGGTGGTCTTCTCGCCGATGGTGATCTCCACGAGCCGGCGGACGGGGAGGTCCGCGACCGGGTCGTACATCGACTCGCGGAGCACCACATCGCCGGTGATGTGCTCCAGCTTGCGGACCTTCTCGTTGCGGGTGCAGTGGACCAGGACCGGGTCCGCGTCGAAACCCGAACCGTCGACGGCGGGGAGGAACTTGAAGTAGAAGTCGGTCTTACGGGTGGGCTCGGGAAGCGGCAGCTCGCGGTCGACGGCTCCGCGCACCTCCACGAAGGCGATCCCGTGCCGGGCGAGGGCGGCCCGGACGACGAGTCCGTCGCGCTCGACGGTGACCTCGCCCAGCTTCTTCGGCTCGCCGAAGACCTCCCGGCCGCCGGTCAGGGCGCGCTCGTGGGTCATCGGCATCACCAGCGGGTACCAGCCCCGCACCCCGCCGTGCTCGGCCGCGACGGCCACCGAGCCGGCCCCGAGCGGGTAGCCGGGCAGGTCGACCTTGCTGATGTTGGCCCGCACGAGGGGCCGGTCGGCCGGTTTGAGCGGGGGCGGCAGCACCGCCGCGACCACGTCCGGATCGCTCTCCCAGACGGCCACCACACCGGTGGACCAGATGTCGGGGAGCTTGGAACTCTTCTCGCGCGACGCCTCGATCTCGGCCTCGGTCCGCGCTCCGTACCGTATGCGTGCCATGTCTCGCACCACCCTTCGGTCGGTTCTGTAACACAGTTACACCGATGGCGATGAAGGGTGAAGACCCTTGCACGCAACATAACTGACGTTTCGACAGATTGGCTGGGCCGGGCATGGCCAGAAACACGCTGACCCGCCGGGACGTACTGGACGCCGCCGCGTCACTGGTCGAGCAGCACGGCCCCGCTGCCCTGACCATGCGCAGACTGGCCGCTGAGCTCGGCACGGCGGTCACCTCGATCTACTGGCACGTCGGCAACCGCGAGTCGCTGCTCGACGCCCTCGTGGAGCGGACCGTCGAGGAGATGGGCGCGCTGCGGCCGAGCGGCCGCACTCCGGCCGACCGGATCCTGTCCGTGGCCCGCACCCTGCGCCGCGAACTGCGCGAGCGGCCCCACCTGATCGCGATGGTCCACGAACGCGGACTCACGGAGCGGATGTTCCTGCCCGCCCAGCAGGCGCTCGTGCACGAGGTCCACGCGGCGGGGCTGCGCGGCGCCCGGGCGGCGGACGCGGTGCGCGCGATCCAGTTCCAGGTGATCGGCTTCCTGCTCGTCGAGCGCAACCGTGAGCGCTCCCCCGCGCAGTCCCCGGCCGAGAGCGAGCTGTGGGACCCGGCCGCCGCCCCGCACGACCCGGCGCTCGCCCGCGCGCTGGCCCGGCCGCCGGACCCGGACCGGCTCTTCGCGCTCTCCGTACGGGCCCTGGTGTCGGCCCTGCTGGCCCCGGACCGCTGACCGCGTCGCGGAGTCGGGCACGCGGACCGCCGAGCCTGCGTTGTCAGTCCGGGCCGTGACTGTCGGTCGGGGCCGATATCCTCTGTGACCATGCTCGCCGACCGTACGACCGCAGAGACGACGTGGCCGACCGCGTACCCGCAGGGGTACGCGGTCGTCGACGTGGAGACCACCGGGCTCGCTCGCGACGACCGGATAGTCTCCGCGGCCGTCTACCGGCTCGACGCGCAGGGCAACGTCGAGGACCACTGGTACACGCTGGTCAACCCGCGGCGGGATCCGGGGCCGGTGTGGATCCACGGCCTGACCAGTGCCGTGCTCCAGGACGCCCCGCTCTTCGAGGACATCGCCGCGGAGTTCGCCGACCGCCTCGCGGACCGGGTGCTCGTCGCGCACAACGCCATCTTCGACTGGCAGATGATCGCCCGGGAGTACGCGCGGGCCGCCGGCGCCGCGCCGGTCCGTCAGCGGCTGTGCACCATCGCCCTGTCGAAGGAACTGGACCTCCCGCTGCCCAACCACAAGCTGGAGTCGCTCGCCGCGCACTTCGGCGTGGTCCAGCAGCGCGCGCACCACGCGCTGGACGACGCCCGGGTCCTGGCGGAGGCGTTCCGGCCGTCGCTGCACGCCGCCGCGCGCGACGGGGTACGGCTCCCGCTGCTCGAATGCCGGCCGCTGACCGAGTGGTCGGACACACCGGCCGCCCCCCGCGTCGGCCACCAGGCCTCGTACCGGGGCGGCAGCTGGCGTGCCTCGCGCAAGCGGCCGCCGTGCCCGCACCCCAACCCGGGGCGCTTCGAGGACGGCAAGCCGCTGAAGCAGGGCATGCGGATCGCCTTCTCGGGGGACACCTCGGTGGACCGGGAACTGCTGGAGGACCGGGCGGTCGAGGCCGGCCTGCACATCGCCACCAGTGTGTCGCGGCTCACGAGCCTGCTGGTGACGAACGACCCCGACGCGGCGACCTCGAAGACGGTCAAGGCGAAGTCCTTCGGGACCCCCGTCGTCGACGAGGCGGCCTTCACCCACCTGTTGCGCGACGTGGCGGCGGCCGAGGACTGAGTCCCACCGCGGATTGCGCCGGGCGGGTGCCCGCTCGGCGACTCACCCCGGCGGATCTTGTTCCGGTGGTCCGCTGTGCGCAGCATGCGGCGCATGGCACGTTGCGAAGTCTGCGGAAACGACTACGGCATGTCCTTCGAGGTGCACGCGCAGGGCGTCGTGCACGTCTTCGACTGCTTCTCCTGCGCCATTCACCGCATGGCGCCCATCTGCGAGCACTGCCGGGTCCAGATCATCGGGCAGGGCGTCGACGTCGAGGGGCAGTGGTTCTGCGGGGCGCACTGCGCCCGCGCGGAAGGGAAGGTGGGCATCAAGGACCACGTCTGACTCCCCGCCCGAGCCCTCCCCGCGGCCCCGGGCCCGCGCCGTGCGCGACCCCGGACGGCCACCCGGCCGCCGGGGTCGTCCCCACGGGGGGGTACCGTCGTGGGCGTGTACCGCTTTGTGCTGACCCGGCAGTGGGTGTGCCTCACCCTCATCGCCCTCGTCCTCATCCCCGTGATGGCCAAGCTGGGGTTCTGGCAGTTCCACCGCCATGAGCACCGGGTCGCGCAGAACCAGCTGATCGAGGCCAACCTCAAGGCGGAGCCCGTCCCCGTGACCGAGGTCACCTCGCCCGGTCACCGGGTCCCGCGCGCGGACTTCTGGCGGGCGGTCACCGCGACCGGTACCTACGACACCGCCCACGAGGTGGTCGTACGCATGCGGACCTCGGCCGACGACAAGGTGGGCTTCCACGTCGTGACCCCACTCGTCCTCGGCGACGGCCGGGCCGTGCTGGTCAACCGGGGCTGGGTGCCGGGCGGCGGGGACCCCCGCGCCTACCCCTCGGTCCCCGCGGCGCCCTCGGGCGAGGTCACCGTCTCCGGCCGGCTCAAGGCCGACGAGACGAGCGGCGGCAGCGGCATCAAGGACCGCACGGGCCTGCCGGACCGTCAGGTCATGCTGATCAACAGCGGCCGGCAGGCGCAGTCGCTGGGGCGGCCCGTGCTCGGCGGCTACCTGGAACTCACCGCTCCGCCCACCGCCGACGGCGGGCCCGAGCCGGTCCCCGAGCCCGACCACGACTCGATCGGCGCGCACATGGCCTACGCCGTCCAGTGGTGGCTGTTCGCGGCCTCGGTGCCGGTGGGGTGGATCGTGCTGGTCCGCCGGGAGAAGCGCGACCGCGAGGAAGCGGCGGCCGGAGCCACCGGGCGGGAGCCGGCGCCGGCGGCGTAGCGTATCGGCATGGATCTTGGATTGAAGGACCGTGTCTATGTCGTCACCGGGGCCACGCGCGGCCTCGGCTTCGCCTCCGCCCGGGAACTGACCGCCGACGGCGCGAAGGTGCTCCTCACCGGCCGGGACGAGAAGCGGGCGGCCGACGCGGCCGCCGCACTGGGCCCGGGCGCGGCCGGGGTGGCCGCCGACAACGCCGACCCGGCGGCGGCCGAGCGGCTGGTGGCCACCGCCCGCGAGCGCTTCGGCCGGTTCGACGGCGTCCTCATCAGCGTCGGCGGACCGGCGCCGGGCTCCGCCGCGGACATCGCGGACGCCCAGTGGTCGGCGGCCTTCGAGTCGGTGTTCCTGGGCGCGGTCCGCATCGCGCGGGCGGCGGCGGCCGAGCTGGGCGAGGGCGGGGTCATCGGCTTCGTGCTGTCGGGCTCGGTCCACGAGCCCATCCCCGGCCTGACCGTCTCCAACGGGCTGCGCCCGGGTCTCGCCGGCTTCGCGAAGTCCCTCTCCGTCGAGCTGGGTCCGCGCGGCATCCGGGTCTTCGGCCTGCTCCCGGCCCGCATCGACACCGACCGGGTGCGCGAACTCGACGCCCTCTCCGGGGACGCGGCCGCCGCACGGGCGCGCAACGAGGCCGCCATCCCGCTGGGGCGGTACGGGACGCCGCAGGAGTTCGGGCGCACGGCGGCCTTCCTGATGTCCCCCGCCGCCTCGTACCTGACGGGCGTCATGCTGCCGGTCGACGGCGGCTCCCGGCACGGCTTCTGACCCGCCGTCCCTCCGGGCCCGGGGCTCAGGCGACCCTCTGGGCCCGGTGGGACACCACCCTCAGGCGGGCCTCGGTCGGCAGCTCGGCGAGGCCCGCCGCCGACCGCACGTGCCCCAGCACCGGGCCGGCGAGAGCCGCCAGGGCGTCGGCCGGCACGGCGTGGGGCTCCAGCTCCAGGGTGATCCGCAGGGCGGGCGCCCCGCGCCTGCGGTACAGGGCGACCCGGCAGTGCGCGACCCCGTCGAGGGCGCCGGCCTCCGCGGCCACCGCCTCCTCCAGCGCGCGCCCGCGCAGCAGCGCGTACGCCCCGTCCCCCGTGTCGACGGCCACCGCCCGCAGCCGCGAGCGCCGCACCTGGGACAGCAGCCACCACAGCGCCAGCAGCACGCACAGCGCGAGCCCGGCGAGCGCCGCCCACGGCCACCAGCCGTCGGCGTGCCCGTACCGGCGGCGGGTCTCCTCCGCCAGCAGCGGTGCGTGCCGGCCGCCGAGCGGCCACGACGCCGTCAGCAGGGTGGCGCCCGCCGCGAGCAGCACCAGTCCGAGGAGGGCCAGCAGGCTCCGGTTCACCCCCGCGCGCAGGCCGTTCACCGGCCGACCCGCACCCGGGGCCGCGGCGGGTGCGCCAGTCCCAGCTCCTCGATGGCGACGGCGACGACCGCGTCGAGGTCGGACCGTACGTCCTCCAGTTCGCGGAAGTGCGAGGTGGCCCGCACCCCGATGCGGGACCGGCCCACCCGGACCCGGACCGACCGGACCCCGGACACCTCCATCGCCCGGTCCCGCAGCACCTGCGCGGCGTCCCGGCGGCCGAGCCCGGCCCGTACACCGCGGGCCGCGGGACCGGCCGCGTCGGGCACGCGCATCGGCAGGATCCCGCGCAGTCCGGGGGCGAGCGCCAGCATCAGGAGCACCAGTCCGGCCGCGGCGAGGGCCGCGCCGGACAGCACGACCCAGGTGTCGGCGGGGGTGGCGCGGTCCAGCTCGCGGGCGAGCTCCCGGCGCCATCCCATGCCGGGCCGGCCGGCGCGTACGGCGGCCAGGTCGTACAGGAGGAGGCCGGTGGCGGCCAGGACGACGAGTGCGCCGATGGCGGCCGGGATCCGCCGGGCGGAGCGGAGGCGGGGGACGCGGGCCCGGCCGGCGGGGCCCGCGGGGGCCTCGCCGTCGGGCCCGTCCGGGGTGGCGCGGGCGGGGGCCGTCACCGCAGCCGCCGGTCCCGCCCGGCGGCGGCCGGGCGGGCGCGGGTGGGGCGCAGGTGCTCGATCTCGATGTCCACTTCGGGTACGGCCATCGCCGCGTACTCCTCGATCCGCCGGGCGACCTGGCGGCGTACGGCCGCGCACTGGGCGGCGAGGTCGGAAGGGTAGTCCAGCTCCAGGCCGATCCGGACCCGGGCGATGTCGTGGTGCACGGTGACGCCGGCGCGGGGGGCCGGACCCGTTCCGGGGGCCGGGCCCGGGGTGGCGGCGAGCGCTTCCCGGGCGGCCTGCGCGGCGATCTTGGCGACGACCCGGTCGGCGATACGGGTGGACCCCCGCTCGGCGGGGGCCACCCGGGGAGGTGCGGTGCGCGGCGTGGTCATCCGGCCCTCACCCGCGCCGGCCGTCGCGGCCGCGGTCCCGGTCGCGGGGGCGGAGCAGGTCGCCCGGTTCCAGGTCCCCGTCGAGGAACCGCCCGGCGACGAAGCCGACGGCCCCGAGGGCGGCCACCAGCAGGAAGGCCCCGAAGCCGCCGAAGTATCCGGCGAAGCCCAGTGCCATGCCGGCCACCAGGCCGACGACAGCCATGCTCATTGCGGGACTCCTCTCGGCTACTGGAGCCGGGACTCCGGCTCCTCGTCTTCCTCGTCGGGCAGTTTGACGTCGCTGACGGCGATGTTGACCTCGACGACCTCCAGGCCGGTCATGCGCTCGACGGCCGAGATGACGTTCTCACGGACCGCCCGGGCCACGTCGCGGATCGACACGCCGTACTCGACGACGATCTCCAGGTCGAGGGCCGTCTGGACCTCGCCGACCTCGGCCTTGACGCCCCGGCTGACGGCTGCCTTGGATCCGCCGGGGACCCGGTCGCGGACGGCGCCGAAGGTACGGGAGAGGCCGCTGCCGCTGCCCATGGCATGGACACCGACCACCTCGCGGGCGGCCAGTCCGGCGATCTTCTCGACGACCCCGTCGGCGATGCTGGTGCGGCCCCGGTCGCCGGGGTCCTTGGCGGGGCTCCCCGATGCGGATTCGGTCATCGCTTGTCCTTAGGAGTGAGGCGGTCCTGCTCGGTAGGGACTCCCGACCACCGTAAGCGGGCCGGTCCGCCGACGCGCCCGGGACTGCTCCGGTCGGCCCGGACAGGTACCGCTGCCTTTCTGCCCCGCTTGTGCCCGCGTATGCCGCCGCCCCGCTCCCGTGGCGGGAGCGGGGCGGCGGCGGTGGGCGCTCGGTGTGCGCCCGGAGTCGGTCGGCCGGGCCGCGTCAGTCGGACAGGCCCGCGAGGTCGCGCAGGCGGCGGGCCTGGGCGGCGCGCTCGGCGGCGCGCTGGTCGTCGTAGGCGCGGGTGGGCGCGCCGCGCAGCAGGCCCTTGGTCTCGATCACGGCGTCCCGGGGGGCGGCGAGCAGGGCGGTGGTGAGGTCCTGGACGGCGGCGTCGAGCTCCTCCGCGGGGACCACGAGGTTGGCGAGGCCGACCCGCTCGGCCTCCTCGGCGTGCACGGAGCGGCCCGTCGCGCAGATCTCCAGCGCGCGGGCGTAGCCGACGAGGGCGGTCAGGGGCTGGGTTCCGGCCAGGTCGGGGACGAGGCCCAGGCTGGTCTCGCGCATGGCGAACTGCACGTCGTCGGCGACCACGCGCAGGTCGCACGCGAGCGCGAGCTGGAAGCCGGCGCCGATCGCGTGCCCCTGCACCGCCGCGACGGAGATGACGTCATTGCGCCGCCACCAGGTGAACGCCTCCTGGTACTCGGCGATGGTGGCGTCGAGCAGTTCGTCCGAACCGCGTGCCAGGTCGAGGAAGGACGGCTCGCCCTCGAAACCTTCGGGGGTGAACGCCTGCCGGTCGAGCCCGGCGGAGAAGGACTTGCCCTCGCCGCGCAGCACGACGACACGGACGGTGCCCGGCAACGACCGTCCGGCCTCCGCCAAAGCCCGCCAGAGCGCGGGGGACTGGGCGTTTCGCTTGGCCGGATTGGTCAGTGTCACCGTGGCGACCGTGTCGTCGACGGTGAGTCGTACGCCGTCCTTGTCGAGCAGAGCCATCCGTATGCCTCCGGTGTGCAGTCGGCCGTGGACTCGGCCTAAGTGACTGCACAGTAACCACCCAGCCGACCGGGAGGCCGACCGGGGGTCACCGAAGGAACCGTTGGAACGATGGAGCTTGTGAGACCTTTGACGCCGGTGAGATGGTGCGACGCTGGGCCCGGGGAGGTCAGGCTGTAGCAGCCTTCTTGCCGCGCGTCGCGCCTCCGCGACCACGCAACGAGACCCCGGACTCACTGAGCATCCGGTGGACGAATCCGTAGGACCGGCCGGTCTCTTCGGCCAGCGCCCGGATACTCGCACCGGAGTCGTACTTCTTCTTCAGGTCTGCCGCGAGCTTGTCGCGCGCGGCGCCGGTTACCCGGCTGCCCTTCTTCAGAGTCTCGGCCACCCGTGCCTCCTCGTGGGAAGTGCGCTCTGGACTTCTCATGATCACCCCTCCCCCGCTTCCTGGCCACCCATTCAGCAAGGTCGGTACGACGGCATTTCCCGAGCGGTGGACGCGCGAGCAGAACGGAATCTCCTCTTCCGCCGCATGACCTGCGTCACACTCCCCGGCCCTTCGGGGGAATCGCCAGGTCAGGACCGGGGAGCCGGGAAACGGAAGGCCCCGGCGACGCCTCTCGAAAGAAGCGGCCGGGGCCCTCGTGCGACGCGCAGCGGTACGAGACCGCCTCACTCAGATGATGGATCACCCCTGAGCCGAATGATCCATAAGGAACTGGATCAGAAGCGGAACGGCTCAGGCCAGGGCCACGAGGTCCCGGTAGTCCGGTCCCCAGAGGTCCTCGACGCCGTCCGGGAGCAGGATGATGCGCTCCGGTTCCAGCGCCTCGACGGCCCCCTCGTCGTGGGTGACGAGGATGACGGCGCCCTTGTAGGTGCGCAGCGCGCCCAGGATCTCCTCGCGGCTGGCCGGGTCGAGGTTGTTCGTGGGCTCGTCGAGCAGCAGGACGTTCGCGGAGGACACGACCAGCGTGGCCAGGGCGAGGCGCGTCTTCTCGCCGCCGGAGAGCACCCCGGCGGGCTTGTCGACGTCGTCGCCGGAGAACAGGAAGGAGCCGAGCGTCTTGCGGACGGCCACCAGGTCCAGGTCCGGGGCGGAGGAGCGCATGTTCTCCAGGACCGTGCGCTCCGGGTCCAGCGTCTCGTGCTCCTGGGCGTAGTAGCCGAGCTTGAGGCCGTGGCCGGGGGTGACGACGCCCGTGTCGGGCTTCTCGGTGCCCGAGAGCAGGCGGAGCAGGGTGGTCTTGCCGGCGCCGTTGAGGCCGAGGATGACGACGCGGGAGCCCTTGTCGATGGCCAGGTCGACGTCGGTGAAGATCTCCAGCGAGCCGTACGACTTGGACAGGCCCTCGGCGGTCAGCGGGGTCTTGCCGCAGGGCGCCGGGTCGGGGAAGCGCAGCTTGGCGACCTTGTCGGAGACGCGGACCGCCTCCAGGCCGGAGAGCAGCCGCTCGGCGCGCTTGGCCATGTTCTGCGCGGCGACGGTCTTCGTCGCCTTGGCGCGCATCTTGTCGGCCTGCGTGTTCAGCGCGGCGGCCTTCTTCTCCGCGTTCTGGCGCTCGCGCTTGCGGCGCTTCTCGTCGGCCTCGCGCTGCTGCTGGTAGAGCTTCCAGCCCATGTTGTAGACGTCGATCTGGGAGCGGTTGGCGTCCAGGTAGAAGACCTTGTTCACCACGGTCTCGACCAGGTCGACATCGTGGGAGATCACGATGAAGCCGCCGCGGTAGGTCTTCAGGTAGTCCCGCAGCCAGACGATGGAGTCGGCGTCGAGGTGGTTGGTGGGCTCGTCGAGGAGCAGGGTGTCGGCGTCCGAGAAGAGGATCCGGGCGAGCTCCACGCGACGGCGCTGGCCGCCGGAGAGGGTGTGCAGCGGCTGGCCCAGCACCCGGTCGGGCAGACCGAGCGCGGCGGAGATCGTGGCGGCCTCGGACTCCGCGGCGTACCCGCCCTTGGTGAGGAACTCGGTCTCCTGGCGCTCGTACTGGCGCAGGGCCTTCTCGCGGGTGCCGCCGGCGCCGGTGGCGATGCGCTCCTCGTTCATCCGCATCTTCTTGATCAGCACGTCGAGGCCGCGCGCGGACAGGATCCGGTCGCGGGCCAGGACGTCGAGGTCGCCCGTGCGGGGGTCCTGCGGCAGGTAGCCGACCTCGCCCGAGCGGGCGATGGTGCCGGCGGCGGGCTGGCCCTCCCCCGCGAGGCACTTGGTGAGCGTGGTCTTGCCGGCCCCGTTGCGGCCGACCAGGCCGATGCGGTCGCCCTTGGCGACGCGGAAGGAGGCGGACTCGATGAGGACGCGGGCGCCGGCGCGCAGCTCGACGCCGGTGGCGGTGATCACGGAAATACTCCAGGGCGGTGGGGACGGCGGAAGGGGGGCAGGACGCGCAAGCTTCGACGCCGCTAATCCGCGAGGAGATTTGCCATGGGAGTCATTCTACCGGGGGTGCGCAACTACTTTGCGGGCCGCCGGACAGCCGACCGCCCCGCCGGGGGCTCCTCCCCGCGTCCCCCGTCCGGCCGAAGCCCCGTACGTGCACCCGGGACGCGGATCAGGACGAACGGGTCGATACTCACCGCAGGGGCGGCCACGTGGATTCGAGGGCGGTGCGGGATGCAGTTCGACGACGACGCCAATCTGGACACCTCCGACGTCAAGGATGTGCGCGGCAGCCGCATCCCCGGCGGGCGGGCCACGGTCGGCGGCGGCGTCGTCGGCCTCATCGCCCTGGTCCTGGGCCTGCTCTTCGGCGTCGGCCCGGACCAGCTCGGACTGTCCACGGACGAGCAGGAGCCGGCGCCCGCCGCCTCCTCCGTCAGTGAGCTGGAGCAGTCCTGCAGGACCGGGCGGGACGCGAACGCGCGGGAGGACTGCCGGCTGGCGGCGGTGGCCAGGAGCACCCAGGACTTCTGGAAGGGGGAGATCACCGAGCGCGGCGGCCAGTACGCGCCCGCGTCGACGGTCTTCTTCGACGAGCGGGTGAACACCGCCTGCGGCGCGGCGACCGCGGCCGTCGGCCCCTTCTACTGCCCCGCCGACCGGCAGGTCTACCTCGACCTGGACTTCTTCCAGGACCTGCGGACCAGGTTCGGGGCGAACGGCGGCCCCTTCGCCCAGGCGTACGTCGTCGCCCACGAGTACGGCCACCACATCCAGAACCTGACCGGGACGCTCCAGCGCGCCCAGGACGGGCGGCAGGGCGCGAACAGCAACGCGGTCAGGGTCGAGCTCCAGGCCGACTGCTACGCCGGCGTGTGGGCGCGCAACGCGACGACCACCCCGGACCGCGGTACCGGGCGCCCGCTGATCACCAGCCTGACCGACCAGGACATCCGGGACGGGCTGGACGCGGCGGCCGCGGTCGGCGACGACCGGATCCAGGAGAAGCTCCAGGGCCGGGTCACCCCGGAGTCCTGGACCCACGGCAGCGCCGAGCAGCGCCAGCAGTGGTTCTACCAGGGCTACCGCACGGGTGACATGGCCCGGTGCGACACCTTCCGCTGACTGTCGGCGGCGCCTGCCATGCTGTGACGTGGGTCACCGTCACGAGAGGGAGTGATCGTCATGGCAGGCGTTCCGTCCATCTGTCCCACGCTGGTCTACCGCGATGCGAAGGCGGCCATCAAGCTGCTGACCGAGGCCTTCGGGTTCAGCCAGGTCGCCGTGTACGAGGGTGAGGACGGCTCCGTGGTGCACGCGGAGCTGGCGTACGGCAACGGTGTGGTGATGCTGGGGAGCAAGGGCACCGGCGGGGTCTTCGACAAGGCCATGGGCGACGCGGGGCCGTCGGGGGTGTACGTCGTCGTGGAGGACGTGGACGCCCACCACCGGCGCGCCGCCGAGCACGGCGTGGAGGTCCTGATGGAGCCGACCGACCAGGACTACGGCTCCCGGGACTACATGGCCCGGGACGGCGAGGGCAACATCTGGAGCTTCGGGACGTACGCGCCGCAGGTCTGACGTAGGCCTCGCCGCCTTGACGTACGCGTCGCCGCTTTGACGTACGCGTCGCCGCTCCGGGGTACGCGTCACAGGACCCGACGTACGCGTCGCGGGCCCGGTACGCGCCGAAGCTGTGACGGGCGCGCCGCCGGCCCCCGGGTCGGCGGCGCGTCCGTGCCGCTACGCGCGTTACACCCCGCCGGTGTGGACCTGGAAGGCCGCGCGGCGGACCGCTTTGGCCAGCGCGGGGTCGGGGTGGGCCGCCGCGAGCGCGACCAGTACCTGCACGGTGCGCGGGTGGCCGACGGCACGGACCTCGTCGAGCAGCCGGGGCACCGTGGTCCGTACGGCCGCGTCGAGGTGGCGGGCCAGCAGCTCGGCCTCGCCGTGGTCGGCGATGGCCGCCGCGGTGTCGACCCAGAGCCAGGTCGACTCCTCGGGCGTGAGGACGTCCTGGGCCTCGTCGGGGTCGACCCCGTCGTGCTCGGCGAGCCAGAGCAGCGCGTAGGGGCGCAGGGCGGGCTCGCGGACGGCGGCGCGCACCTCGGGCTCGGCGGGCGCGCCGACGACCCGCAGCGCCTCGAAGGCGAGACCGCGCAGCAGCGCGTCCTCCCCGCGGGCGGCGTGCAGCAGCTCGCTGACCGCGTGGCCGACCGGCCGGGCGGCGAGCCAGGCCCGGTACTCGGCGCGGGCGGGGCCGGGGGTGAGGCGGGCGCAGCCGTGCAGCATGGCGGCGGCGGACTGCTCGATGTTCCCGGCGGGGCTCTGCGCGGCTACGCAGATCTGCTCCAGTTTGACCCAGACCGCCCAACTGCCCAGCGGGGTCAGGGTCGCGCGGGCGGGGCCGAGGGTCACGGCGTCCACGGCGGCGAGGCCGCCGAGCGCCCAGCGCAGCAGCCGGGCGAGCGGGACGGGCGGGGAGGCTCCGGCGGCCGGCGCCGCGGGGTCCGCGCCGGCGCCCTGCGCGCCCGCGTCGTACGGGACCTCGCAGCGCTCGTCGCGCAGCTCGGTGACGCGCTGCCCGAGCAGGTCGAGCAGGTCCGGAACGCTCACCGGGCCGGCGGACAGCTGGAGCAGGGACAGGAGTTGAGGCATGGCCTCGACGACCTCCGCGACGGCGGCGGGGGCGATGTCGGCGGGGGCGGGGTGGACCAGCGACCAGGCGTCGAAGAGCGCGACCCAGCCGCGCAGCACGGCCGCGTCGTCGCGGTCCCAGGCCCGCAGCCGCCAGCCGGGTCGGGCGTGGCCGCCGTGCACCTCGACGAGTCCGGCGAGCCGGGCGCGGTCCCAGCCGACCCGGATCTGCCCGTGGGTCAGCTTCAGCTCACCGGCGGCCCGTTCGACGTCGACCGGCGCCAGGGCGCCGGAGGGCGCGGCCCGGCCGCCGTCCCCGGCGCCGAGGTTCACCTCGGCCCAGCGGGTCAGGCGCACGGCGTCCGCGAGCGAGGCCCTGGCGCGGTTCGCCAGGTCCGCCGTGGCCGGTGTGCCCGCCGGTGGTCTCGGGGCGGGGCGGGTGCGTCGGTCGGTCACCGCCTTGCGGGCCGCGGCGACGGAGCGCGGGGAGACGAGTCGGAGTCTGGAGTCGCGAGCCAACTGCTCATCAGGCTTTCGGGACGTCACGGAAGCAGTCTCGCCCGTCACTGGCCGAAAGCCCAAACGGAACTGTCCGTTACTGCTGCTCGCCCGGGGCACAGACCGGGACAACCCGGCCGCCACGCCTCTACCGGCACACGGCCTTCACATGAGGGGGGTGAGGAAGCGGCGCAGAACCTCCTCGTACGCGGCGGGGTCGGCGTTCCACATCGCCCCGTGGCCGGCGGCCCGCACGGTGTGCAGGGTGACCAGGTCGGGGCGGGCGGCGGCGAGCCGGCGCGAGGGGTCCCAGGGGGCGAGAGCGTCGTCCGGGCCGTGGAAGACCAGGACGGGGACGCGCAGCGCGGCGGGGTCCGAGCCGGGCGCCGGGCGGTCGGCCCGCAGCCCCGCGCGGCTCTCGGCGGCCCGCACGGCGAGCGGCAGCACCGCGGCCGGGGTACGGCGCGCCGCGGCGAGCGCGCGCAGGGTCGTGTGCCAGTCGAGCACGGGCGAGTCCAGCACCAGCCCGGAGATGCGGCCGGCCAGCGCCGAGTGCTCGGCGGCGTGCAGCGCCATGGTGGCGCCGGTGGACCAGCCGTGCAGGATCACGCGGCGGGCCCCGTAGCGCAGGGCGTAGCGGATGGCGGCGTCCAGGTCGCGCCATTCCGACGCGCCGAGGTGCCCGAGGCCGTCCGGGGAGGCGGGGGCGCCCAGGTCGCCCCGGTAGGCGAGGTCCAGGACGGGCAGCCGGTGGCGGTGCAGGAAGGGCATGACGGCCATCGGGTGCTCGCGGCTGCCGCCGAGCCCGTGCACGGTGATGACCCAGGTGTCGCGGGCGGCGGGGACGAACCAGGCGGGCAGGGCGCCCAGCTCGCCGGGAACGTCCACGTCGGCGTGGTCGAGGCCGAGGGCGGTGCGCGGGTCGCCGAGGTGGACCTGGGGGGTGAGGGTGACGCGCGTGCCGGGGTCGAGGGAGCCGTGGGTGACGGCGAGGAGGCGGCGTACGACGGTGTCCCGGTCGTGGGGGGTCCCGTCCAGGACCGGTCCGACGACGGCGTGCACCCCCGGCGCGTCCAGGCCGTACGTACCGGGGCGCAGGGCGGCGGGGGCGCCCCCGGCCGGGGCCCGCCGGAGGGTGAGCGCGATCCGGTCGCCGGCGACGGAGTGGACGGTGAGCTGCGGCCCGCCGGGCAGCGGGTGTCCGGGCCGGTGCCGCAGGGCGGCGCCCGCGGCGTACCGGCCGGCCGCGACGGCGGCCGCGCCGGCGCCCAGGAGCGTGGTGGTGACGGCCGCTGCCGTCGCTGTCGCGGTACGCACCGCTCCAGTGTCGGGTCGCCGCATCCGGGGGGCCACCGGAGGAGAGCGCGCCGAGCGGGCCGCGGCGGGCGTGATCCATCTCTCTTCCGGGGGTGCGGACGGCGGTCGGCACAGGACCGGGATGCGGTGCGGAGGGGTTCATTCACCCGGCTTTGACGTGCATTAATCGATATATCTCCGCCAGAAACGGGACGAAGCTCGCGATCACGCGCCGGACCAGTACACCGGTCGGCCCGTGTCAGTTCATCTTCCGTTCATCCAGGTTGCTTACGGTCGCCGAGCCACTGACGTCAAACAGAAGCCTGGGTAAATGGAGCACATAACGCTTCTCCTCGGGATCGTGATCATCACCGCTCTCGTGTTCGACTTCACGAACGGTTTCCACGACACGGCCAACGCGATGGCCACCACCATCTCGACCGGCGCCCTCAAGCCCAAGACGGCGGTGGCCATGTCCGCCGTGCTCAACCTCGTCGGCGCGTTCATGTCCGTGGAGGTCGCCAAGACGATCTCCAAGGGCCTGGTCAACGAGGAGGGCATCCAGCCGGAAGTGATCTTCGCCGCCCTGGTCGGCGCCATCCTCTGGAACCTCGTCACCTGGCTGGTCGGCCTGCCCTCCAGCTCCTCGCACGCCCTGATGGGCGGCCTGATCGGGGCCGCCGTCGCCTCCGCCGGCATCGGCGCGGTCAACGGCAGCGTCGTCGTCACCAAGGTGCTGATCCCCGCGATCGCCGCGCCGCTCGTCGCCGGTCTGGCCGCGATGCTGGCCGCGAAGGTCACGTACAAGCTGGGCGGCAGGGTCGGCGAGAAGACCTCCGCGAAGGGCTACCGCACCGGTCAGATCGCCTCGGCCGGCCTCGTCTCCCTCGCGCACGGCACCAACGACGCGCAGAAGACGATGGGCATCATCACCCTGGCCCTCGTGGCCGGGAACGCCCTGCCCGCCGGCGCCAACCCGCCGGTGTGGGTCATCGTCTCCGCGGGTCTGGCCATCGCGATGGGCACCTACCTGGGCGGCTGGCGCATCATCCGCACCATGGGCAAGGGCCTCACCGACCTCCAGCCGCAGCAGGGCTTCGCCGCCCAGACCTCTGCCGCCAGCGTCATCCTGGCCTCGTCGAGCCTCGGCTTCTCCCTCTCCACCACCCACGCGTGCTCCGGCGCCGTCATGGGTTCGGGTCTGGGACGCAAGGGCGGGGTGGTCCGCTGGTCCACCGCCACCCGCATGTTCATCGCCTGGGGCCTGACGCTGCCGGCGGCGGCCCTGGTCGCCGCGGGCGCCGAGCTGGTCATGCGCACCGGTGACATCGGGATCGCCGCGGTCACCGTCTTCCTGGTCGGCTCCTGCTTCGCCATCTGGCTCATCTCGCGCCGCCAGGTCATCGACCACCACAACGTCAACGACGTGCAGCCGGTCGGCGCCGAGGAGGCGGGCGTGGTCACCACGGCCATGGCCGCCGTCGCCGTCCCGCCGACCGCGGCGGCCGGTACCACCGCCGCCGTGACCGACGAGGACCTGCGGGCCACCATCCCGGCCGCGACGACGACCCCGGCGGCTCCGGCCGCCGCGGTCTGACCGAGACAGACAGAGGAACGGCAGTATGAAGATCGACTGGGCAGCACTCGGCTCCGTCTTCGGGGTCAGCCTCTCCGCCACCGTCGCCCTCGTGGCCCTGTTCACCCTGGGCCTGGTGGGCCTGTCCAAGCACGAGGCCGCCACTGAGCAGGGCGGCGCCGCCACCCTGGCCCGCAGCGGCGCGTACGCCTGCTTCGCGCTGGTCGCGGCGGCCGTGGGCTACGGGATCTACCTGATCGTCGCCTGACCCGCGCGGCGGCGCGGACCGCATGCGCCGAGGCAGCTCCCCCCGGGTTCTTCCCGGGGGGAGCTTTCGCATGCCCGCCGGCTCCCTCGCCGCAGGTCAACGGCGAGTTGACGGGCGTTCTCGGTGCGTGGTGGACTGCCCGAGCCAATACGGCGGCATGGAGAGGAAGTCCGGTGCGATTCCGGCGCGGTCCCGCCACTGTCACCGGGGAGCGCACGCGACGCGTGAGCCCCGGGAGCCAGGAACTCTCGCCACCGGACACGTCGAACCAGGGCGCGGACCCTGAGTGAGGACATACCTGCCACCATGCGTGCCGATCGCGTTTTCGCGTACGGCGCCGCGGCGGGCCTGATCGGCGACCGGATCCTCGGGGATCCGCGCCGAGGGCACCCCGTGGCCGCCTTCGGACGAGCCGCCGCCGCGGTGGAGCGCGCCCTGTGGCGCGACGACCGCGCCCGGGGCGTCCTGCACACCCTGGTGTGCGTCGGGGGCGCGACGGCGATCGGTGCGCTCGGCGCCCGTGCCGTGCGCTCCGCGCCGCCCGCGGTCCGTGTCGCCGTGACCGCCGCCGCCACCTGGGCCGTCGTGGGCGGAACCTCGCTGGGCCGGGAGGCGCGGGCCGTCGGCGCGGCGCTCGCCTCCGGCGACACCGAGGCCGCCCGGCAGCGGCTGCCCCACCTGTGCGGACGCGACCCGCAGTCCCTGGACGAGCAGCAGATGGCCCGCGCCGTCGTGGAGTCCGTCGCCGAGAACACCTCCGACGCCGTCGTCGGCGCCCTCGTGTGGGGCGCGGCCGCCGGGGTTCCGGGGCTGCTCGCCTTCCGGGCGGTGAACACCCTGGACGCGATGGTCGGCCACCGGTCCCCCCGCTACCTGCGCTACGGCTGGGCCTCCGCCCGGCTCGACGACCTGGCGGGCTGGCCGGGCGCCCGGCTGACGGCGCTGGCCGCCGTCCTGGCCGGACCCGACCGGCGGGGTGCCGTACGGGCCTGGCGCGCCGACGCCCGCGCGCACCCCAGCCCGAACGCCGGCCCGGTGGAGGCCTCCTTCGCGGGGGCCCTCGGCGTACGGCTGGGCGGAACCCTGGCGTACGGGGGCCGGGTCGAGCACCGGGCCGTGCTCAACGGCGCGCGGGGGCGGGCGGTGGAGGTCGCCGACATCGAGCGCGCGGTGCGGCTGTCGCGGCGGGTGACCTGGCTGGCCCTGGCGGCCTGCGCGGCCGCCCGGCTGACGCTCGCGCGCGCGACGGCGGCCGGTACGGCGGCGTCGGCCACGGCGGCTACCGGCAGAGCGGCGTCCACATGGGCTTCCGGTACGGCGGCTTCCGGTACGACGAGGAGAGGACGCGCATGAACGGCGCGAAGCGCGGCGGCGGACTGCTCGTCGCGGGAACGACGTCGGACGCGGGCAAGAGCGTCGTCACGGCGGGCATCTGCCGCTGGCTGGCCCGCAGCGGCGTGAAGGTGGCGCCGTTCAAGGCGCAGAACATGTCGCTGAACTCCTTCGTGACGCGTGAGGGCGCCGAGATCGGGCGCGCGCAGGCCATGCAGGCGCAGGCGGCCCGGGTGGAGCCGACCGCGCTCATGAACCCGGTCCTGCTCAAACCGGGCAGCGACCGCAGCAGCCAGGTGGTGCTGCTGGGCAAACCGGTGGGCGAGATGAGCGCCCGCGGCTACCACGGGGGCCGCCAGGAGCAGTTGCTCGGCATCGTCACGGACTGCCTGGAGCAGCTGCGGGGCACGTATGACGCCGTGATCTGCGAGGGGGCGGGGAGTCCGGCCGAGATCAACCTGCGCCGGACCGACATCGTGAACATGGGGATCGCGCGGGCCGCGCGCTTCCCGGTGGTCGTCGTCGGCGACATCGACCGGGGCGGGGTCTTCGCCTCCTTCTTCGGGACGACGGCGCTGCTGTCCCCCGAGGACCAGGCGCTGGTCTGCGGCTACCTCGTCAACAAGTTCCGGGGCGACGTCTCCCTGCTGGAGCCGGGCATGGAGATGCTGCGCGGTCTCACGGGCCGGGCGACGTACGGGGTGCTGCCCTTCCGGCACGGCCTCGGCATCGACGAGGAGGACGGCCTGCGGGTCTCGCTGCGCGGCGCCGTGCGGGAGTCCGCGGTGACGCCGCCCGTCGGCGAGGACGTGCTGCGGGTCGCGGTGTGCGCGGTCCCGCTGATGTCGAACTTCACGGACGTGGACGCCCTCGCCGCCGAGCCGGGCGTCGTCGTGCGGTTCGTGGACCGGGCGGAGGAACTGGCCGACGCCGACCTGGTGGTGGTACCCGGCACCCGGGGCACCGTGAAGGCCCTCGCCTGGCTGCGTGAGCGCGGTCTCGCGGACGCCCTGGCGCGGCGGGCCGCCGAGGGCCGCCCGGTGCTGGGCATCTGCGGCGGGTTCCAGGTGCTGGGCGAGCACATCGAGGACGAGGTCGAGTCGCGGGCCGGCTCGGTGGCGGGTCTCGGACTGCTGCCCGTACGGGTGCGGTTCGAGGCGGAGAAGACCCTGGCGCGGCCGACCGGCCGGGCGCTGGGCGAGCAGGTCTCGGGGTACGAGATCCACCACGGCGTGGCCCGGGTGCTGGGCGGCGAGGCCTTCCTGGACGGCTGCCGGGTCGGGTCGGTGTGGGGCACCCACTGGCACGGCTCGCTGGAGTCCGACGGCTTCCGCAGGGCGTTCCTGCGCGAGGTCGCGGAGGCCGCCGGGCGGCGCTTCGTACCGGCCCCCGACACCTCCTTCGGGACCCTGCGCGAGGAGCAGTTGGACCTGCTCGGCGATCTGATCGAGGAGCACGCGGACACGGACGCGCTGCTGCGGCTGATCGAGACCGGCGCGCCGGCCGGGCTGCCCTTCCTCCCGCCGGGCGCGCCGTGAGTCCCCGGCGGGGCTGGCCCCCGCCCGGTCCCTTCCCGAAACCGGGCTCCGACCCGGTCCGCAGCATCGAAGGAGTGAGCAGCACATGAGCACGCCCTACCCGTTCACCGCTGTCGTCGGCCAGAGCGACCTGCGCCTGGCGCTGCTGCTGAACGCCGTGAGCCCGGCGGTCGGCGGTGTGCTCGTGCGCGGCGAGAAGGGAACCGCCAAGTCCACCGCCGTACGGGCCCTGTCGGCCCTGCTGCCGCAGGTGGACGTGGTGCCCGGGTGCCGTTTCTCGTGCGCGCCCGGCGCGCCCGACCCGGCCTGCCCCGACGGCCCGCACGAACGGGGGCCCGGCGGCGCCCGGCCCGCCCGGATGGTGGAGCTGCCCGTCGGCGCCTCCGAGGACCGCCTCGTCGGCGCCCTGGACATCGAACGGGCCCTCGCCGAGGGCGTGAAGGCCTTCGAGCCGGGGCTGCTGGCCGACGCGCACCGCGGCATCCTGTACGTCGACGAGGTCAACCTGCTCCACGACCACCTGATCGACCTGCTGCTGGACGCGGCCGCGATGGGCGCCTCCTACGTCGAGCGGGAGGGCGTCTCGGTGCGCCACGCGGCCCGGTTCCTGCTCGTCGGCACGATGAACCCGGAGGAGGGCGAGCTGCGCCCTCAGCTGCTCGACCGGTTCGGGCTGACCGTGGAGGTGGCCGCCTCCCGCGAGCCGGCCCAGCGCGTCGAGGTGGTCCGCCGCCGGCTCGCCTACGAGGACGACCCGGCGGGCTTCGCGACCCGCTGGGCCGGTGACGAACAGGACGTGCGCGCCCGGGTGGTGGCCGCCCGGGCGCTGCTCCCGCAGGTCTCGCTCGGCGACACCGCACTGCTCCAGATCGCCGCGACCTGCGCGGCCTTCGAGGTCGACGGCATGCGGGCCGACATCGTGATGGCCCGCACGGCCACCGCGCTGGCCGCCTGGGACGGCCGGACCGCCGTGCGCAAGGAGGACGTGCGGCAGGCGGCGCTGCTGGCGCTCCCCCACCGGCGGCGGCGCAGTCCCTTCGACGCGCCCGGCCTCGACGAGGACAAGCTGGACGAGATCCTGGACCGCTTCCCCGACGAGGAGCCGCGGGACGAGCCCGACCCGGAGCCGCAGGGCCCCGACGACGACGGTCCGCAGGGCGGCCCCGACGGCGGGGGCGGCGGGGTGCCCCCGCGCGGCGGCGGGGACGGGACGGCCGACACGGGCGACGGGGCGTCGCCCGCTCCCGACGCCGCTCCCGACGCCTCCGACGCGCCGCCCGCCCCCGACGGGGACGACGCGGCGCAGGGCCCCGAACCGCGGCCGGACCGCGGCGGGGACGGGGCGGCCGGGCCCGAGCAGGCCGCCGTGCGGGCCGCGGAGCCGTTCCGGACCCGGATGCTGAGCGTGCCGGGCCTCGGCGAGGGCGCCTCCGGGCGGCGCTCGCGCGCCCGTACCGCCCACGGCCGGACCACCGGGGCGCAGCGCCCCCGCGGCCACCTGACGAAGCTGCACCTCGCTGCGACCGTCCAGGCCGCCGCCCCGCACCAGAAGGTCCGCGGCCGCAGCGGCCGGGGGCTGATCGTGCGCAAGGACGACCTGCGCCAGGCGACGCGGGAGGGCCGCGAGGGCAACCTCGTGCTCTTCGTCGTCGACGCCTCCGGGTCCATGGCGGCCCGCCGGCGCATGAGCGCGGTCAAGGGCGCCGTGCTGTCCCTGCTCCTGGACGCCTACCAGCGCCGGGACAAGGTCGGTCTGATCACCTTCCGGGGGTCTGCCGCGGAGCTGGCGCTGCCGCCCACCTCCTCGGTGGACACGGCCGCCGCCCGTCTGGAGCAGCTGCCGACGGGGGGCCGCACCCCGCTGGCCGCCGGGCTGCTGATGGCGCACGAGGTGCTGCGCGTCGAGCGGTTGCGCGACCCCTCGCGCCGGCCGCTGCTGGTGGTCGTCACCGACGGCCGCGCCACGTCGGCGGGCGGCGCCGGGGACCGGTCCGGCGCGGCCCCCCGCGATCTCGCGGCGCGCGGCGCCCATCTGCTGCGGGCCCAGGGCGTCGCGTCCGTGGTCGTGGACTGCGAGTCGGGTCCGGTCCGGCTGGGGCTGGCCGGGGAGCTGGCAGCCGACCTCGGCGGGCCCGCCGTCACCCTCGACGGGCTGCGGGCCGACTCGCTGGCCGGGCTCGTGAAGAACGTACGTACATCCGTGACGTCCGCCGCCGGGTCACACCGCGGCGGCAACAGCAACCACAGCCACAGGAGGGCCGCGTAATGCCGCAGGGACAGCCGTCCGTCGTACCGGACGACGGACTCACGACGCGCCAGCGCCGCAACCGCCCGCTCGTCTTCGTCCACACCGGACCGGGCAAGGGCAAGTCGACGGCGGCCTTCGGGCTGGCGCTGCGGGCCTGGAACCAGGGCTGGCCGATCGGGGTGTTCCAGTTCGTCAAGTCGGCGAAGTGGAAGGTCGGCGAGGAGAACGCGCTCAAGGTGCTCGGCGCCTCCGGCGAGGGCGGCTCCGTCGTCTGGCACAAGATGGGCGAGGGCTGGTCCTGGGTCCAGCGGGACGCGCAGCTCGACAACGAGCAGGCGGCCAAGGAGGGCTGGGAGCAGGTCAAGCGGGACCTGGCCGCCGAGACGCACCGGCTGTACGTGCTCGACGAGTTCGCGTACCCGATGCACTGGGGCTGGATCGACGTCGACGAGGTCATCGAGGTGCTGCGCGACCGGCCCGGTACCCAGCACGTGGTGATCACGGGGCGCAACGCGCCCGAGAAGCTGCTGGAGTTCGCGGATCTCGTCACCGAGATGACCAAGGTCAAGCACCCGATGGACACCGGCCAGAAGGGCCAGAAGGGCATCGAGTGGTGACCTCGCTCCGCATTCCCCGGCTGGTCGTCGCCGCCCCCTCCTCCGGCAGCGGCAAGACCACCGTCACGACGGGCCTGATGGCCGCGTTCTCGGAGCGCGGGCTCGCCGTGTCCCCGCACAAGGCCGGGCCCGACTACATCGACCCCGGTTACCACGCCCTGGCCACCGGCCGGCCGGGCCGCAACCTCGACGCCTTCATGTGCGGGCCGGAGCTGGTCGCTCCGCTGTTCGCGCACGGGGCGGCGGGGTGTGACCTGGCCGTGGTCGAGGGCGTGATGGGGCTCTACGACGGGGCCGCCGGCCGGGGTGAGCTGGCATCGACGGCGCAGGTCGCGAAGCTGCTGCGGGCGCCGGTGGTACTGGTGGTGGACGCGTCCTCGCAGTCGCGGTCGGTCGCGGCGCTGGTGCACGGCTTCGCCTCGTTCGACCCGCTGGTGCGGCTGGGGGGCGTGATCCTCAACAAGGTCGGCTCCGACCGGCACGAGGTGATGCTGCGGGAAGCCCTGGAGGAGGCCGGCATGCCGGTCCTCGGTGTCCTGCGGCGCGCTCCGCAGGTCGCCGCGCCGTCGCGGCACCTGGGACTGGTGCCGGTCGCCGAGCGGCGGGCCGATGCCCTGGCCTCGGTGGCGGCCCTCGCGGAGCAGGTCCGGGCCGGGTGCGACCTCGACGCGCTGATGGCCCTGGCCCGTACGGCCCCGGCGTTGGACTGCGAGCCGTGGTCGCCGCAGGCCCCGGCGGTCCCGACGGGCCCCGGCCGGCGGCCGGTGGTCGCGGTCGCGGGCGGTCCGGCGTTCACGTTCTCCTACGCCGAGCACGCGGAGCTGCTCACGGCCGCCGGGGCGGAGGTGGTCACCTTCGACCCGCTCCGGGACGAGTCGCTGCCCGAGGGGACCGCCGGCCTGGTGATCGGCGGCGGTTTCCCCGAGGTGTACGCGCCCGAGCTGTCGGCCAACCAGCCGCTGCGCGAGGCGGTCGCCGCCTTCGCCGCGGCCGGCGGGCCGGTGGCCGCGGAGTGCGCCGGGCTGCTGTACCTGGCCCGGTCGCTGGACGGGAAGCCCATGTGCGCGGTGCTCGACGCGGACGCGCGGATGTCGGAGCGCCTGACGCTGGGCTACCGCGAGGCGGTGGCGCTCTCCGACAGCCCGCTGGCCGCGGCCGGGGCCCGGCTGCGCGGGCACGAGTTCCACCGGACGGTGATCGACCCGGGTGCGGGAGCCTCGCCGGCCTGGGGCTTCACGCATCCGGAACGCCGCGTTGAGGGCTTCGTACAGGGCGGTGTGCACGCCAGCTACCTGCACACGCACTGGGCGGCGGCGCCGTCCGTGGCCCGCCGCTTCGTGGAAGCCTCGGCGCGGGCCCGGTGAGAGCGCCCGGCTCACTCCGCGAGGCCCACCACCAGCCAGATCCCGGCCACTCCGCCCACGGTGCACAGCAGCGTGGACAGCGCGGGGTGCCTGTGGTGCGCCTCGGGCAGGATCTCTGCGGCGGCGAGGTAGAGCAGGACGCCGCCGAAGAAGCCGAGGTAGGCGCCGAGCGCCTCCTCCGGAAGGGTGAACAGCAGGGTGGACGCCGCGCCGACCACGGGCGCGGCGGCGTCCGCGAAGAGCATCAGCAGCGCTTTGCGGCGGGCGTTGCCGTAGAGGCTGGTGAGCGTGTACGTGTTGAAGCCGTCGGCGAAGTCGTGGGTGATGACGGCGATGGCCACGGCGACGCCCATGCCCCCGCCCACCTGGAAGGCCGCGCCGAGGGCCACGCCGTCGGCGAGGCTGTGGGCGACCATCGCCGCCGCGGCCGCGAGGCCCACCTGGGGGACGCGGGCTCCGTCCTCGGCCCCGTGGGCGGCCTGCCGGACGGCCAGCAGGCGCTCCATGACGTGCGCGACCAGGAACCCGGCCACGAAGAGCAGCAGGGCGAGCGGGACGCCGAACACCTCGTGCCCCGCCGCGTGCACGGCCTCGGGGAGCAGGTCGAGGCCGACGACGCCGAGCATGAGCCCGCCGGCCAGGCCCAGCACGAGGTGGCGGCGGTCGGTGACGCGCTGCGCCGTCCACCCGCCCGCCAGGGTCATCAGGAACGCGCCCAGCGCCACGATCACGGCCATGTGCCCCTGGATACCGATTCCCCGGCCCGCGCGCACGTCCGCGCCCGGGTCGCGGGCAGCGCCGTGTTGACGACCGGCCGCGGCGGGCGCTCCGGTTGTGGGAGGCGCTCCGGTTGTGGGAGGCGCTCCGGTTGTGGCGGCGGGGCGGGCGGTCCGGGGTGTGGCGGGCGGCGGGTGACGGGCGGCGGTGGCCGCGGCGGTGACAGGTGGGCGGGACCCATGACGACGGAGGGAGGATTCCGGTGGGCGAGTACGTGACGCAGGTGGTGGTCGGGGTCGGCGGGCGCGCGGGGGTCTCCGTGGCGGAGGTCTGCGCCCTGGTCGAGGAGACGCTGCGCGGGGCCGGGCTGGCCGCGGCGTCGGTGACGGCGCTGGCGACGGTGGAGTCGAAGGCGCAGGAGGCGGGGCTCGTGGAGGCGGCGAAACGATTCGGCGTCCCCCTTCTCGGCTACTCCGCCGACGAGTTGGCCGCGATCCCCGTGCCGCATCCCTCGGAGGCCGTGCGCGCCGCCACCGGGAGCCCTTCCGTGGCGGAGGCCGCGGCGCTCGCCGCCGGCGGGGAGCTCCTCGTACCGAAGCGCCGGTCGATGGCGGCGACCTGCGCGGTGGCCGCGGCCCCGGCGCACGACCTGCGCCACCACGGGGACGCGGAGGTGCGGGACACCGGCTCCGACGTGGTCGACCTCGCGGTCAACGTACGGTCGGACACCCCGCCCGAGTGGCTCAAGCGGCGGCTCGCCGCCTCCCTCGACGACCTCGCCGCCTACCCCGACGGCCGGGCGGCGCGCGCGGCGGTGGCCGCCCGGCACGGGCTGCCGGCCGAGCGGGTGCTGCTGACCGCCGGCGCGGCGGAGGCCTTCGTGCTCGTGGCGCGCGCCCTGGGAGCCGTACGGCCCGTCGTGGTGCATCCGCAGTTCACCGAACCGGAGGCGGCGCTGCGGGACGCGGGCCGGCGGGTGGAGCGGGTGCTGCTGCGGGCGGCGGACGGTTTCCGGCTGGACCCGGCGGCGGTGCCGGAGGCGGCGGACCTGGTGGTGGTCGGCAACCCGACCAACCCGACGTCCGTCCTGCACCCGGCGCGGACCCTGGCCGCCCTCGCCCGGCCGGGCCGGATCCTCGTGGTGGACGAGGCGTTCATGGACGCCGTCCCGGGCGAACGGGAGGCGCTGGCGGGGCGGACGGACGTGCCGGGGCTGGTCGTACTGCGCAGCCTCACCAAGACCTGGGGGCTGGCGGGGCTGCGGATCGGCTACGTGCTGGCCGAGCCCGAGGTGATCGCGAAGCTCGCCGCGGCGCAGCCGCTGTGGCCGGTCTCGTCCCCCGCGCTGGTGGCGGCCGAGGCCTGCCTGGCACCGGCGGCACTGGCCGAGGCGCAGGAGGCGGCGCGGCGGACCGCGGTGGACCGGGAGCACCTGCTGGCCGGCCTCGCCGAGTTCGACGAGGTCACGGTCGCGGGGGTGGCGGAGGGACCGTTCGTCCTGATCCGGGTGGAAGGGGCCGCGGAGGTACGCACCCGGCTGCGCGCCCTCGGTTTCGCGGTGCGGCGCGGGGACACCTTCCCGGGGCTGGACGGCTCCTGGCTGCGGCTGGCGGTGCGCGACCGCGCGACGACGGGCCGGCTGCTCCAGGCGCTGGACCGCGCGCTGAACCTGGCGGGCCGCGGCTGACCACCCCGGCGGGCGGTGCGGGTTGGGGGGAGCGGTGTTCCGGTGGCCGCGGAGGGCGAACGTGTCACCCGGACGGGCGCCTACGATGGCTGTTCGGACGGTGCCGGGTGAGGATCCCCGCATCGCGATGTCGGGGGTGGGAATGAAGGCACCGGCCAGAACCGCCACGGCCCTGGCCGCGCTGCTCGTCGTGGGCGGAGGGATGTACGCCGCGCCGCGCCTGCTCGGTTCCGCGCGCGGTCCCGCCGCGGAGCAGGTACTGCGGGAGGAGCCCGGAGCGGGCCGGTCCGCCGCTGCGGAGAGCGCCGCCGCCGCTCCGGCCGGGAAGCCGTTCACCCTGGTGGCGACCGGCGACATCATCCCGTACCCCTCCATCGTCCAGCGCTCGGCGGACGATGCGGGCGGCGGGGCCGGAGGGTACGACTTCCGGAAGATACTCGCCGGCGTCAAACCCGTGGTCTCCGCCGCCGACCTGGCGATATGCCACCACGAGATACCCTACGGACCCCCCGGCGGGCCCTACACCGGGTACCCGACGTTCAAGGCCCCGCACCAACTGGCCGACGCCCTCAAGGACGCCGGGTACGACAGCTGCTCCACCGCCTCGAACCACACGCTGGACGCCGGCTACGACGGGCTCGTCCGCACCCTGGACCACCTCGACCGGGTCGGCCTCCCCCACGTCGGATCGGCGCGCAGCGCCGAGGAGGCACGGGCCCCGGCCCTGCTCTCGGCCGGCGGCGCGACGGTCGCCCAGCTGTCGTACACATACGGCACGAACGGCATCCCGCTCCCCCCGGACAAGCCCTGGGCCGTCAACCTCATCGACCGGGACCGGATCATCGCCGACGCCCGCGCCGCCCGGGCTGCCGGCGCGCACGTCGTGGTCCTGAGCATCCACTGGGGCACGGAGTGGCAAACCGCTCCGGACCAGCAGCAGACCCTGCTGGCACAGGAGTTGACGGCCTCCCGGTCGGCCGACGGCCTCGCCGACATCGATCTGGTCCTCGGCACGCACAACCACGTGCCGCAGCCCTACGAGAAGATCAACGGCACCTGGGTGGTCTACGGCATGGGCGACCAGGTCGCCAGCTTCGTACCGGCCGACAAACTGCGCGGCAACCAGTCCTCCGTCCCGCGCTTCACCTTCGCTCCTGCGGCGGGACGCCCGGGCCGCTGGGAGGTGGTCAAGGCCGAGTACCTGACGCAGTACTCGGACATGGGACCGCCGTTCCGCGTCGTCTGCGCCTCCTGCTCGGCCGGTGACGGTGCGCTCGCGGCCGGCAAGCGGAACGAGTACGCCCGGATCGACCGGCAGGTCACGGAGGCCGTGCTGTCGCGGGGCGCGGCCGGCCAGGGTCTGGAACACGCCACGCGCTGAGCGGGTACGGGAGCCGGACGAGAGCCGGACGGGAGCCGGACGGGAGCCGGACGGGAGCCGGACGGGAGCCTCCGGCCGCTGCGCCGCCCCGGACCCGCCGCGTGCCACCGCGCCGCGCCGCCCGCCGCTCAGCCGAGCACTCCCCTCCAGGTGCTCCGGCGGGCGGCGGGCGGGGGCCGTGTCCGCCGCCTACGAGGTCCGGCCGCGCCGGGTCACGACCAGAGCGGCCCCTCCGATGCCGAGCAGGACCAGCGCCCCGCCCGCGACGTACGGGGCCGGGGAACCGCCGCCGGTCTCGGCCAGGTTGGCCTCGGTGGCGGGGCCGCCGGTCCCCGCGGTCAGGCCCGTACCGGTGCCGGTCTGCGGCTTGACGTCCGGCTCCGCGGACGGCGCGGGCGCGGGGCCCTTCGGCGACTCGCAGTGCGCCTCGGCCAGGACGATCTCGCCCTCCACCTGGGCGACGTTCAGGTTCAGCGGGTTCACCGACACCTTGAGGCGCAGCGCGGTGGCCGCCGCCGTGTCGGAGGTGGTGCGCGTCGCGGAAAGCTCCAGGCTGACGACGCCGACCCCGGGGACCTCGACCTTGGTGGGGCCGCCGGCCGTGAGCGTGGTGCGCTTGCCCAGCGCGGTGACCGTACCGAGGACGTTCGAGACGGCCACCGGCTTCTTGCCGACCTCGCAGACGGCCTTGGAGGTGACCTTCTCCACCTCGATGAGGGAGAGCAGCGGCAGCCCGGGCACATGGACGGAGGCCTTCGCCAGGTTCGCCTCCGCCTCGGCGCGGGTCCGGTCCGCGGTGGCCCTGGACGTGGCCACGTCGGCGCGCAGGACACTGACCGGCTTGCCGCCCTCGACTCCGTCGAGCTTGACCGTCAGGGCCGTCTGCTCCGCCGTCGCGGGTGCGCTGACCTCGTTGAGGGTCGCCTTCAACGGCACGTGCACGGTCTTGTTGAGCAGGCCCACGTCCAGCCCGGCCCGCAGGACGACGGCGCCGGCCCTGCCCTCGCCCCCGCCTCCGGTGGCGAGGGCGGGCGGGGCGGTGAGCAGGGCGACCGCTCCCGTGGCGAGCAGGACGGCCGCGGGCATGCGGAAGGAGTTGCTGTTCAAGATGGTGGAACCCCCGGGGAGATGGGTGCCGTCGCGTCGCCAATGGGGGACATCGCGCGCCACGGCCTCGACCCGGGAATCTTTACGCACGGAGAGTGAACGGGCGGCAGCCTGCAGTGAGTTCACCCCAAAGGGTGGTTTCCACGCATGTATTCGAATCGTCGGGCCCCCTGAGGAACTCCCGTTCCCTCCCGTCACGCGCAATCCCGCGATCGGGCCCGTGACGGGCAGGGACAACGATCGCGGCCCCGCCGACGTCACGCCTCGTCAACACCGTGCACGACCGGAGAGGGGAGGGGAGGGGAGGGGAGGAGCGGGGGCGGGCCCGGGGCGGGGGCGGGCGGCCCTCCGGCCGCGCGGTGCGCGGGCCGGTCCGCGCGGCGGGTGCCCCGCCCGCCCGCTCAGGCCCGTACGCCGCCGTTCACGACGACCCGCAGCGGCTGCGCCAGCGCCCGTACGTCCTCCCGCGGGTCGGCGGCGTAGACCACGAGGTCCGCCGGCGCCCCCTCGGTCAGGCCCGGCCGGCCCAGCCACGCCCGCGCGCCCCAGGCCGTCGCCGAGAGGGCCTCCAGCGGCGGGATGCCGGCCTTCACCAGCTCCGCGACCTCCTGCGCGACGAGGCCGTGCGGCAGCGAACCCCCCGCGTCCGTGCCGACGTACACGGGCACGCCCGCGTCGTAGGCCGCCCGGACGGTGTCGTAGCGGCGCTCGTGGAGCCGTCGCATATGGGCCGACCAGCGCGGGAACTTCGCGTCGCCGCCCGCCGCGAGCTTCGGGAAGGTCGCGATGTTCACGAGCGTCGGGACGATCGCCACCCCTCGCTCCGCGAACAGCGGGATGGTGTCCTCCGTGAGGCCGGTGGCGTGCTCGACGCAGTCGATGCCCGCCTCCACCAGGTCCCGCAGGGCGTCCTCGGCGAAGCAGTGCGCCGTGACCCGGGCGCCCAGCCGGTGCGCCTCGGCGATGGCGGCCTCGACCTCGGCGCGAGGCCAGCAGGCCGTGAGGTCCCCGGCGTCCCGGTCGATCCAGTCGCCGACCAGCTTCACCCAGCCGTCGCCGCGCCGCGCCTCGCGGCCGACGTACTCGACGAGGTCGGCGGGCTCGATCTCGTGGGCGTAGTTGCGGATGTAGCGGCGGGTGCGGGCGATGTGCCGGCCAGCTCGGATGATCTTGGGCAGGTCCTCGCGGTCGTCGATCCAGCGGGTGTCGGAGGGGGATCCGGCGTCGCGGATGAGGAGGGTCCCGGCGTCGCGGTCGGCGAGGGCCTGGACCTCGGCGGTGGCCGCGTCGACCGGGCCGTGCGCGTCCAGCCCCACGTGGCAGTGGGCGTCGACGAGGCCGGGCAGGACCCAGCCGGTCACGGTGGTGGTCTCGCGGGCCGTGCGCGGGCGCTCGTAGGAGACCTTCCCGCCGATCACCCAGAGCTCGTCGCGGACCTCGTCGGGCCCGACCAGTACGCGGCCCCTCACGTGCAGGACGTCCTGCGGGGCGGCGCGGTGCGACACGTCGTACGGCACGTCGTGCGGAGCGGCATCGGTCATGGCGGCACTGTACGTGCGTGCTCGGTACGCTCTCCCGGTAACCCCCGGACGAACCGGTGAACCCGGACGAAGAGAGCACCGCCGTGACCCACCCCCTCCTGGACCTGCCGCCGCTGACCGCGGAGCGCTTCGCGTCGATCGAGCGCGGGGTGGCCGAACTCCTCTCCACACGGCAGGACGTGGTGATCACCCAGGGCGAGGCGCTGCTGCCGCTGGAGGGGTGCATCCGGTCGGGCGCGCGCCCCGGTTCCACGGCCCTGAACGTCGTCACGGGCCCTTACGGGACCACCTTCGGCAACTGGCTGCGCGACTGCGGGGCGAGCGTCGTGGACCTCGCCGTCCCCTTCGACACCGCCGTGACGGCGGAGCGGGTCGCGGACGCGCTGGCCGAGCGCCCTGAGATCGACTTCGTCTCGCTGGTCCACGCGGAGGCGGCGACCGGCAACACCAACCCCGTCGCGGAGATCGGCGCGGCCGTACGGGCGCACGGTGCGCTGTTCATGCTGGACGCGGTGGCGTCGGTGGGTGCGGAGCCGCTGCTCACGGACGCGTGGGGCGTGGACCTGTGCGTGATCGGCGCCCAGAAGGCCATGGGCGGCCCGGCGGGGGTGTCCGCGGTGTCGGTGTCGGACCGCGCGTGGGACCGCTTCGCGGGGAACCCGGCGGCGCCGCGGCGCTCGTACCTCTCGCTGCTGGACTGGAAGGAGCGCTGGATCGACGCCGGCCGCACGGTGCTGCCGCACGCGCCGGCGCAGTTGGAGATGCTGGCCCTGGAGGCCTGCCTCGACCGGATCGCCGCGGAGGGCATGCCGTCGGTGACCGCCCGGCACGCGGCCGCGGCGGCCGCGACCCGCGCGGGCGCGGCCGCGCTGGGGATCGCCCCCTTCGTCGGCGAGGTCGCCGCGGCCGCTCCGGTGGCGACCACCCTGCGCGTCGAGGAGGCCTCCCTGGTGGTGGCGAAGGCCCTCGCCGCGGACCCGGACGCGCCGCTCGCCGCGGGCGGCGGTGCGCTGGCCCGCGAGATGGTCCGGGTCAACCACTACGGCCGGGCGGCCTCGCTGCCCGCGGTCCGGGCCTCCCTGACGGCGCTCGCGACCGCCCTGGGCACGGGGCCGGACGCGGCCCTCGCCGCGGCGGACTCGGCGTGGGGGACGACGCCGCGCTGACCCCGCGGGCGGGCCCGGGGCGGCGGGCCGGAACCGGGCGCTGACCCGGCACCGGACGACGCCGCACTGGCCCCGCCGTGGCCCCCGCCCGGGGGCCGGCGCGGGGCCGGGGCCCCCGGTCCGGCGGCGGCAGGGTCGCCGCGTCACCGGTGGGTCGCCGCGTCACCGGGAGGGTCCCGTCAGCCGTCGAGGGCGTCCAGCAGCCGGTCGACGTCCGCCTCCGTCGTGTAGAGGTGGAACGAGGCGCGCAGGGTCCCGCCGCGCGCGGCCGTGGCGATACCGGCCGCCTGCAGGGCGGGCTGCCGGGCGGCGAGGCCCGGCACGGAGACGATGGCGCTCGCACCGGGTACGGGCTCGTGCCCGAGGCGGGCGAGGCCGGCCCGGTAACGGGCCGCCAGGGCGGTGTCGTGGGCGTGCACGGCCTCGATGCCGACCCGTTCCAGCAGCGCCAGCGAGGCCTCGGCGGCGTGGTAGGCGAGGAAGGCCGGCGACTCGTCGAAGCGCCGGGCGCCGCGGGCCAGTCCGGGCATCGGCCCGTACGTGGCGTCCCACATGGACTCGGCGGCCACCCATCCCGCGTGCAGCGGGGTCAGCGTGTCCTGGGCCTCCTCCGAGACGGTCAGGTAGGAGGCGCCGCGACCGCCGAGCAGCCACTTGTACCCGGCGGTGACCGTGTACGCGTAGGGCGACGCGTCGAAGGGCAGCCAGCCCGCGGCCTGGGTGGCGTCCACCAGCATCCGGGCCCCGTGCTCCGCGGCCGCCGTACGGATCCCGGCCAGGTCCGCCACGCGCCCGTCCGCCGACTGCACGGCGCTGAGCGAGACGAGGGCGGTGCTGGGGCCGACCGCCCCGGCCACCGCGTCCAGCGGTACGAAGCGGACCTTGAGGTCGCCGCGCACCACAAAGGGGTTGATCACCGAGGCGAAGTCGCCCTCGGGGCAGAGGACTTCCGCGCCGGCGGGGAGGGAGGCCGCGACCAGGCCGACATGGGTCGCCACGGACGAGCCGACCGCCACCCTCCCGGGATCGACCCCGACCAGCCGGGCGAAGGCGGCGCGGACCCGGTTCGCACGGTCGAAGTCGCCGAACCCGGCGGGCAGTCCGGCCCCGGCCGCCTCGGCCAGGTCGCGTACGGCCGCGACGGCGGAACGCGGGAGGATCCCGCAGGTGGCGGTGTTGAGGTAGACGGTGGAGTGGGCGAACTCGGCACGGGTCGCCTCGGCGAGCGCAAGATCCATGCTCTCCACTCTGCGCCAGGACGCCCCCAAAGTCCATTGCCGAGCCAGGCAGGCCTCCCCAAAGGATTCCTTATACCTGCGGGACGGCACACGCCTCGTCGGGCGCGCACGCCTCGGCCGCGGGCGCCGGCTCGGCCGCCGCCTCGCGGCCGGACCAGGCCTGCTCAAGGGCCCGGGTGAACACCTCGGCGGGCTGCCCGCCGGAGATCCCGTAGCGGCGGTCGAGGACGAAGAACGGCACGGCGTTCGCGCCGAGTTCCGCGGCCTCGCGCTCATCCGCCCGCACGGCGTCGGCGTATGCGGAGCCATCGGCGAGGACGGCGCGCGCCTCGGCCTCGTCCAGCCCCGCTTCGACGGCGAGCCCGACGAGCACCTCCGGGTCGAAGACGGACCGCTCCTCGGCGAAGTTGGCCCGGTACGCGAGGTCGAGCAGCTCCTCCTGCCGGCCGCGGGCGGCAGCCAGGTGCAGCAGCCGGTGCACGTCGAAGGTGTTCCCGTGGTCGCGGCCCTCGGTGCGGTACCCGAGGCCCTCGGCCCGGGCGGCGGCCGCGACGTGCTCCTCCATCGCGCGCGCCTCGTCCAGGGTTCGGCCGTACTTCTCGGCGAGCATCTCCACGACGGGCAGCGTGGCCCTGCGGGGGCTGTTCGGGTCGAGCTCGAAGGACCGGAAGACGACCTCCACCCCGTCCCGGTGCGCGAAGGCGGCCAGCCCCTCGGTGAAACGGGCCTTGCCGATGTAGCACCACGGGCAGGCGATGTCGCTCCAGATCTCGACGCGCATGTTTCTTCTTCTCTCCGGGTCGGGTCAGGGGTGGGCGGCAAACCGCTTGCCGCTTCAACCATCCGCCGGAACATCCCATTCCCCGGAGCGGAGCACGCCCCGCCCGGCCCGTTCCCCACCCCGCCGCCCGGGTACGCCTCCGCCCCGGTGCGGCGGGGGCGCGTGCCGGGGCGGGGCGGCGGGGGTTCCGCTGAACGGGCTACGGCTGGGGCGGGCGGGTGTCGCCGCCGGCCGGGGGCTGCCGCTTGCCGATCTGGTCGTTGATCTTCTGCTGGGCCGTGTCCACCTGGCTCTGGTACTTGTTCCGGGTCCTCGCGTCGAAGGCGTCTCCGGCCTTCTCGACTCCCTGGCGAGTCTGGTCGGGGTGTCCCTTGATCAGGTCTTTGAGCTTGTCGAGCATGGACATGGAAGGTCCTCTCTTCTTCTCTGGCCGTCCCCCCAGCGTGACACCACTGGGCCCGGGGGGCACCCCGGGCCTGAGCGCGGTCACTCCCCCGGCGCGGGTACGACCGTCAGCCACAGGGTCCGGTGGGAGCCGGAGCGGGGGGCCGCCGGGTCCTGCCTCCAGCCGAGGGCCGCGTAGAAGGCCTGGGCCCGGAGGTTGTGCTCGTAGACCTCCAGGCGGACCCGCCGGACGCCGGCGCGCCGCCAGGCGTCGAGGCAGGCCGCGTGCAGGGCCGCGCCGGTGCCCCGGCGCCAGTGGTCGGGGTCGACGTGCAACTGGGTGAGGGTGGTCTCGCCGTCCTGGATGCGGAAGGCGGCGACCCCGGTGACCCGCCCGTCCCGTTCGGCGCACAGGACGCCGCCGTCGGCGGCGGAGCGGCCGACGGCGGCTGACCAGCCCCGGCGGGCCCCCGCGAGTCCGTTCTCCGTGGAGTACCAGTCCTCCGCGTACCGGCCCCGGTAGTACGTGGCCCGGGCCCGGGTGTGCAGGACGGCTATGGCGTCGACGTCGTCGGCGTGCGCGGTGCGGATCACGGGAGGGGGAACGCGCCGGGAACCGCGGCGGTTCCCGGCGCGCTCGCCCACGCCCGGCGGTTCCCGGCGGTTCCCGGCGCGCTCCCCCGGGCCCGCGCGGCTACTTCTTCAGCCAGGCCTGCATCATCTTCTGCGCGATGGGGGCGGCGAGCTTGCCGCCGCCGATCTCGGACCGCTCTGCGCTGGAGTTCTCGATCACGACGGCGACGGCGATCTGCTTGCCGTTCAGCTTGCCGTACGAGGTGAACCAGGCCAGCGGCGCGAGGCTGTTGCCGACTCCGCGCTGGGCGGTTCCCGTCTTGCCGCCCACTTCGGCCCCGGGCACCAGCGCGAGCTTGCCGCCCCCCTCGACCGCGACGGTCCGCATGGCGTCCTGGATCATCGAGGCGGTCCTGGCGCTCACGACCTGCCGGGACTCGGGGTCGTCGAAGCTCTCCAGCACGTCGCCTCCGGCGTCGGTGACCTCGGAGACCATGTGGGGGGCGACGAGCTTGCCGCCGTTCTCGACGGCGGCGGTCACCATCGCCATCTGGAGCGGGGTGGCCTGCACGTCGAACTGGCCGATACCCGTCTGCGCGACCTGGTCGACCGACATCTTCTTCGACGGGTACGTGCTCGGCGGGTTGGTGCGGACGGGGGTGTCGATCCGGACGTTGAAGCCGAACTTCTCGGCCGTCGCCCGCATCTTGTCCTGGCCCAGCTGGGAGGCGAGTTGGGCGAAGACGTTGTTGCAGGACAGCTTCAGGGCCGTGCGCACCGACACGTTGGCACAGGCGGCGGACCCCGCCTCGCTGGGCAGCAGGGTGCGGGTGCCGGGGATCGTGTACGGGTCGGGGATGCCGGTCGGCCGGTCGAGGTCGCTGACGAGGCCGTTCTCGATGGCGGCGGCGAGCGTGACGAGTTTGAAGGTGGAGCCCGGCGCCTGCGGTTTGCGCAGCGCGACGTTCTCCATCGCCTTGCCGCGGTCGGCCGAGAGCTCCTGCCAGGCCTCCGCGTCGTTGGCGCCGGCGATGCGGCCCGGGTCGAAGGAGGGGTTGTTGACCACGGCGAGGATCCGGCCGGTCTCGGGGTCGATGGCGACGGCGGCTCCCTGCTTGCCCTGGAGCGCGTCGTAGCCGGCCTTCTGCACGTCCCTGTCGATGGTGGTCACGACGTTGCCCGGATCGGCCCGTTTGTTGGTGAGCATGTCCATCACCGTCTTCAACCGGCTGTCGGAGCCGTTGAGGACGTTCTTGTAGACGCCCTCCAGCATGCTGGTGCCGAAGGCCTGGGAGCTGAATCCGGTGACCGGCGCGTAGAGCGGACCGTCGACGTACGTGCGCTTGTACCCGAAGTCCTTGCCGCCCGTCCGCTCCGAGCCGGTGACCGCCTCCCCGCCCACGATGATGTTGCCCAGCGGGTTCTCGTACTGCCCGATGAGGTTCCGCCGGTTGTTCTTGTCGTCTGCGAGGGCCTGGCCCTGGTATGCCTGCACCCAGGTGACGCGGACCAGCAGGGCCACCACCAGGAGCAAACAGAAGACCGACGCACGCCTGATCGTCTTGTTCATCCCCCGGAAGGACGCCCCAGCCGCCCCAGCCGTTCCGCTGTGCCCCGATTGTGGCGGAGTTCTCAGCTTTTCTTCATACGAGCCGCGTCACCCCCGCCGCCCCCGCACCCCGCCTCACACCCGCCGCGTCACCACCGACAGCCGGTCCCGTGCCTCGAAGAGCGCCGCCTTGATGGCCCGCTCGTGCCCCGCCGTCAGCCGGGCCACCGGAACCGAGCAGCTCAGCGCGTCCCGCGCCGGCGTCCGGTACGGCACGGACACCCCGAAGCAGCACAGTCCGAGGGTGTTCTCCTCCCGGTCCACCGCGTAGCCCTGCTCCCGCACCATCGCCAGCTCCTCCACCAGCTGCTCCCGGTCGGTGATGGTGTGCTCGGTGACGGACTCCAGCCGCGGCGGCAGCAGCCCGCGCACCTCGTCGTCCGTGTGCGTGGCCAGCAGGGCCTTGCCCAGCGCCGTCGAGTGCACGGGCAGCCGCCGCCCGACGCGGGTGAAGGGGCGCAGGTAGTGCTGGGACTGGCGGGTCGCCAGGTACACGACGCTCGTCCCGTCCATCCGCGCCAGGTGGATGGTCTCCGTCGTGTCGTCGGAGAGCCGGTCCAGGGTGGGGCGGGCGGCGGCCACCACCTCGTCCCCGTCGATGTACGAGCTGCCGACCAGCAGCGCCCGTACGCCGATGCCGTACCGGGTGCCGGTCGCGTCCGTCTCCACCCAGCCGAGCCCCACCAGCGTGCGCAGGAGCATGTACAGGCTGGACTTGGGCAGGCCCAGGTCGTTCTGGATGTCGGCCAGGCTGTGCCAGCCGGGCCGCGCCGCGAAGTGCTCCAGCAGCAGGACCGTCCGCACCGCCGATTTGACCGGCGCCGCCTGAACGGCGCTCCCCGACTCGGTCGTCGTCATACGCCGGCTTCCCCTCTGGTCGCCTCTTGTCACGCGGAGGACGCGGAAATAGAGTCCGCAGCAGATGTGATCATTCATCCACCGGAACGGCGTTCAGAATACTGAACGATCCAGGAGGCAGTGGCCCATGACAGCGACCCCAGTCTGGAGTGTGGACCCCCGCACCGGGAAGCAGCGCGAGCAGGTTGCGGTGGAGGCCACACCCGGCGAGGTGGACGAAGCGGTACGCGCGGCCCACACCGCCCGCGGCGCGCTCGCCGACGCCGCCGTCCGGGCCGCCTTCCTGCGCGCGGCCGCCGCGCTGCTCGACGGAGGCGCCCACCGCGTGGTGGCGGCCGCCGACGCCGAGACGGCGCTCGGGCCGGGCCGCCTCACCGGCGAGCTGGCCCGCACCACCGGCCAGCTGCGCGCCTTCGCCGACGCCGTGGACGAGGGCTCCTACCTCGACATCCGGATCGACCGCGCGGACCCCTCCCTCACCCCGCCGCGCCCCGAACTGCGCCGCTACAAGGTGCCGCTGGGCGTGGTCGCCGTCTACTCCGCGTCCAACTTCCCGCTCGCCTTCTCCGTCCCCGGCGGGGACACCGCGAGCGCGCTGGCGGCCGGCTGCCCGGTGGTGGTCAAGGCGCACCCGGACCACCCCGCCACCTCCGAGCTGTGCGCCTCGCTGCTGCGGGAGGCGGCGGTCTCGGTGGGGCTGCCCGCCGACGTGGTCCGCGTGGTCCACGGCTTCGACGCCGGCCTGGAGCTGATCCGCCACCCCCTCGTGTCCGCCGCCGGGTTCACCGGCTCCGTGCGGGGCGGACGGGCCCTCTTCGACGCCGCCGCCGCCCGGCCCGTGCCCATCCCCTTCCACGGCGAGCTGGGATCCCTCAACCCGGTCGTGGTCACCGCGGCCGCCGCCGCGGAGCGCGCCGAGGAGATCGGTACGGGGCTCGCGGCCTCGGTCACCCTGGGCGTCGGCCAGTTCTGTGTGAAGCCGGGACTGGTCCTCCTGCCCGAGGGCCCGGACGGCGACCGGGTCGCCCAGGCGCTCACCAAGGCCCTCGGCGAGACCGGACCGGGGGTGCTGCTCGACCACCGGATGCGGGAGAACTTCATCGCCGGGGTGCGCGAGCGTTCCGCCCTGCCCGGCGTCGCCGCGCCCGTCGCCCCCGGCGACGGCGGGGAGCACACGGTCCGCGCCGGCTACCTGACCGTACCGGCCGCCCGGTTCCTCGGCGGCGCCCAGGACGAGGCGTACGAGGTCCTGCTGGAGGAGTGCTTCGGCCCGGTCACCGTCCTCGCGCGGTACGCCGACCAGGACGAGGCGGCCGCGGTCCTCGCACGGCTGCCGGGGAACCTCAGCGCGACCCTGCAGCTGTCGGCCGCCGAGACCGGGGGCGCGCCCGGCCCGGCCGCCGAGCTGATCGGGCAGGTCACGGCGCTGGCGGGCCGGATCGTGGTCAACGGCTGGCCGACCGGGGTCGCGGTGTCCCCGGCCCAGCACCACGGCGGCCCGTACCCGGCGGCGACCTCGCACTCCACCTCGGTCGGCGGGACCGCGATCGAGCGCTGGCTGCGGCCCGTGGCGTACCAGTCGGTACCGGACGCGCTCCTTCCGGCGGAGCTGCGCGAGAGCAACCCGCTGGGTCTGCCGCGCCGCGTGACGGGCGCCTGAGACCGCCGGGGGCGTACGGGGCCGTACGCGCGTCCCGGCCGGGGGCCGGACGAGCGTACGGGCTCCCGCCGAGGCGTACGACCCCCGGCGCGCCACCCCGCGGCCGGCCCGGACGGGCGTACGGCCCCCGGCGCCTCGCGGCCGGCCCGGACAGGGCGTACGGACCCGGCGCCCCGCGGCCGGCCCGGACGGGCGTACGGGCTCCCGCCGCGCCTCCCGCTAAACCCGTTGCCGCGCCCGCGGCCGGCACGGCAGGCTGCGCCGCATGCCGAGACCGCACGGATTCACGTACCAGCAGCACACCGACTCCTCCGTCGTCATCACCCACCGGGGCCGCGCCGCGACCACCCTGCGCGGCGGCCGGGCCGAGAAGTTCCTGGTCGAGGTGGAGTCCGGCGACGCGCAGCTCGTCATGGCCCGCTGGACCGGCGCGTACAAGTTCGGCAACGAGCGCACGGCGAGGAACCACCCGCGCAACCGCGGCTGAAACAACCCGCGCGGGCGGGGGAACGGCACAGCCCCTCCGGTCGTTCTCCGGGCATGACCGCTATGACCCCTGGATCCAACCTGCCGCTCGACACCACCCGCGTGACGGTGGACGTGGCCGCCCCCGTCCGGCTCGACGTCTCGGGACTCCTCCTCACGGCGGACGGCAAGGTGCGCTCCGACGCCGACTTCATCTTCTACAACCAGCCCTCCGGCCCCGGTGTCAGCCACCGGTCCGGCGGCGGTTCGGCGCCGGACTCCATCACGGTGGACACGGCGGCCCTGCCGCCGGGCATCGAGCGGATCGTGGTCACGGCCAGCCCCGACGCGGCCGGCCAGACCTTCCAGGGCATCGAGCCCACCGCCACCGTGCGCGGCGCGGACGGCGGAGCCGTGATCGCCACCTTCACCCCGCCGCAGCTGGGCTCCGAGACCGCGCTCGTCGTCGTCGAGGTCTACCAGCGCGGCGGCGTGTGGAAGGTGCGCGCGGTCGGCCAGGGGTACGCGAACGGCCTCGCCGGCATCGCCACCGACTTCGGGGTCTCCGTGGAGGAGGAGCCGGCCCCCGCCGCCGCTCCCGTCGCCCCCGCCCCGGTCACGCCCGCCGCGCCGCCGGTCTCCCACCCGGTCTCCCCCTGGCTCGGCGGTACGACGCCCACCCAGGCCCCGCCCGCCCCCGCGGCGCCCCCGGCGCCCCCCACCGCGCCCGCCACCGTCCCGCCCGGCGCGGGGAAGATCAACCTCGACAAGGGCCGGGTGAACCTCCAGAAGAACCAGACGGTCTCCCTGGTCAAGGGCGGCCGTCCGCTCCTCTCGCAGGTCAAGATGGGTCTGGGCTGGGAGCCGGCCTTCCGCGGCAAGGACATCGACCTCGACGCCTCCGTCATCGCCTACGGCCCCCAGCGCAACCACCTCGACAGCTGCTACTTCGGCAAGCTGTCCATCCTCGGCGGCTCCGTCAAGCACTCCGGTGACAACCTCACCGGCGACGGCGCCGGGGACGACGAGGTGATCGTGGTCGACCTCGGACGGCTGCCCGCAGACGCCACCGGCCTGGTCTTCACGGTCAACTCCTTCTCCGGTCAGAAGTTCAGCGAGGTGGCGAAGGCCTACTGCCGCCTCATCGACGCCGCGACCGGCGAGGAGCTGGTCCGCTTCGACCTCACCGGCGCCGAGCCGCAGACCGGCGTGATGATGGCGAAATTGATCAAGCAGTTCTCCGGCGAATGGGAGATGACGGCCCTGGGCGAGTTTGTGAAGTCGCGCACAGTGCGCGGCATGGTGAAGCCCGCCGCGCAGGCACTCTGAGCAGGTGGGCGGGCACACGGAGCCACCGACCGCCTCCCGGGGTGAGCGATTCCACCCCTGAGACGGGGAGGTGGGCCGGTGCCCGCCCGTAGCCTGGAAGGCATGCAGAAGTCATTCACCCCCGCGGGACCGGCCCGCCCGTCCGCCGCCGAGGCGAACGAGGCGATACGGCACCTCGTCGACGCCCGGGTGGGCGACGAGTGGCCCGCGGAGGCATACGAGTTCCTGCTCGCCGAGTGGGCGGCCGCCTCCGGTTCGGGCGTGTCCGCGGCCCAGTGAGGCGCGGACCGCGGCGGCCCCGCGGGGCCGCCGCCCGGGTCAGCGGCTGCGCCGCCACGGCCCGGTGACGGCCAGCAGGATGCCCGGGTCCTGGATGCCGGCGAACAGGGTGCGCCCGTCCGGGGAGAAGCAGACCCCGGCGAACTCGGAGTACTCCGGCTCCTCGGCCGTCCCGACGTTCAACTCGTTGCGCGCCAGCGGGTAGGTGCGGCCCGAGTCCGTCGCGCCGAACAGGTGCTGGAGGCCGGAGCCGTCCTCGGCCAGGATCAGACCGCCGTACGGGGACACCGTGATGTTGTCCGGCCCGTCGTAGCCGGCGCCCGCCGACGGGTCGGCGTTCACCCCGATCAGCACGGTCAGCCGTACCGTGCGCCGCTTGGGGTCGTAGAACCACACCTGGCCGTCGTGCGCGGCGCCCGGGCTCTCCCCTCGGGCGTACGAGGAGACGAAGTACGCGCCGCCGTCCGCCCACCACATCCCCTCCAGCTTGCGTCCCCTGGTCACGGCGTTCGCGCCGAACTGCTTGCGCACCGGCACGGTCCGCGCGTCGCGGTCCGCGACGTCCACCCAGTCGACCCCGTAGACGGTGCCGACGCGGGTGGCGCGCGAGAGGTCGTCCACGAACCGGCCCGAGCTGTCGAAGCACTTGGCCGCCTGGAGCGCTCCCGCGTCGGCCGCGAGCGTCCGGAGCTTGCCGCGCCCGTGCCGGAAGCCGCGGGGCGGGGTCCAGCGGTAGAACAGCCCGTTGGGGCCGGAGGCGTCCTCGGTGAGGTAGGCGTGGCCCTGGCGCGGGTCGATGACCACGGCCTCGTGGTCGTACCGGCCGAAGGCCTTGACGGGCCGCGGGTCGAGGTTGGCCCGGCGGTCGTGCGGGTCGACCTCGAAGCAGTAGCCGTGGTCCTTGGTCATGCCGTTCGTGCCGGCGAGGTCCGAGTTCTCCTCGCAGGTGATCCAGGTGTCCCAGGGGGTCGCCCCGCCCGCGCAGTTGGTGGACGTACCGGCGATGCCCACCCATTCGGCGACCTCGCCGCCGCGCCGCACCTCGACGACCGTGCAGCCGCCGGCGGCCGCCGGGTCGTAGACGAGGCCCTCGGCGGCCGGGACGGGGTGCGCCCAGTTCTCCCGCGGGCCCTTCAGCTCATGGTTGTTGACGAGGAGGGTGACGCCGCGGCGGCCCGCGAAGGCGGCCGTCCCGTCGTGGTTCGACGGGGTGCTCTCGCCGGACTCCAGCCTGGTCACACCGCTGCGGGTGAGTACGCGGTACGAGAATCCGGCGGGGAGGGCGAGCAGTCCGGCCGGGTCGGGGAGCAGCGGGCCGTACCCGGGCTCGCGGTCCCGCCCGTGCTCGTCGCGGTGCGTCCCTCCGTCGGCGGCGAGAGCTCCCGGCGCGGTGGCGAGGGCGCCGACCGTGCCGGTGAGGGCGATGCCCGCGCCGGCGAGGACGGTGCGGGAGGTGAAGTCTCTGCGGCTGAGCGGCATCGGGTCTCCAGGGGTGGGGAGGTGGCGCGCCTGTCGTGCGGTCGTCGGCGCACACGCTCCCGCCCGCACGTGAACGGCGGCTGAACTACCCACGAAGCCGCGCCGACCCCTTGCCGGTGCCGGGAATGGCCAAGTCCCGTCGGGGACTGGCGCGTTGTCACCGCCTCGGGGCCCTCGCCGCCCCCCGGGCGGTCAGGGCCGGCGCGAGCGTGCCTTGAAGGCGGCCTTGCGGGCCTCCTTCGCCGACTTCCGGTCCGGGTGCAGCCTCCCCATCGCCTCCAGGACGTAGGCCGTCGCGGGGTGCTCCACCCGCCACACCCGGTCGAAGAACTCGGCGTGCAGGGCGGTCAGGGACTCCATCAGGAGCGGCAGCTCGTCCGTCTCGCCGCCCGAGGCCAGCTGCGCGGCGATCGTGTCGACGGTCAGCCAGTACACCATCGCCGCGTCGGGCGCCGGTACGCCGCCCGCCCCGCGCTCGGCCAGCCACACGCGGGCGAGACCGCCGAGCTGGGGGTCGTCCAGCACCGCGCGGACCGCCGGCTCGGCCTCCGGTCCGGCCGGCGCCAGGGCCTGCTGGCAGCGCAGCCGGCGCAGCGGCGCGCCCTCGTCGTCGCCCCGGGCCGCGGCCAGCAGCTCGGGCACGGCGTCGGACGGGGGCCGGCCGGCCAGCCACTGCCCGATCTCGGCCTGGGCGGCGGCCTCCGGGTAGCGGGCCACGCCGTCGAGCAGCGCGTCGGCGCCCTTGTCGGCCAGGTCTCCGACGGCCGGTGCCTCGACCCCCGCCTCCAGCATCCGGGCGCGGATGCCGTACAGGCCGAGCGGGGTCAGGCGGACCATCCCGTAGCGCGACACGTCCTCGTCGTCGAGGTCGGCCCCGGCCGGTCCTCCGGCGGGCGGTCCCTCGGTGGCGGGCTCCCCGGCGAGCGGTTCCGGCGTGTGCGGGTCGCCGGTCTCCGCCATCAGCTCCTCGTCGACGGGCCGGAACTCCACCAGGCCGATCGGCTCCAACTGCCGGAACTGGTCGTCGAGCCGCATCATCGCGTCCGAGACCTGCTCCAGCACGGCGTCGGTCGGCTCCCCCATGCCGTCGGGCACGACCATCGACGCGGCGAGCACGGGCAGCGGAATCGGTCCGTCCGCCGCCCCGCCCCCGGTGGCGGTGAGCAGGTAGAGGTTGGCGAGGACCCCGTCGAGGAAGTCGGCCTCCTGGTGCGGGTTCCAGTCCAGCCGGTCGAAGTCGATCTCGCCGCCCTCGTCCAGCGCCTCGACGAGGTCGCCGAGGTCGGGCACGGCCGCGTCCGCGATCACGGTGTCCAGGGCGGTGAGCCACAGGTCGAGGACGTCGCCGGGCGCGCCGCCCGTCACCAGGGCCAGGTCCTCGCCGGGCGCGGCGGTGCCGAAGTCCGCGTCGTCGGCGGCGTCCGGGCTCCGGTCCTCCTCCGGCTCGGTCACGTCGACCAGACCGGTGTCCACGGCCACGCGCCAGGCCTGGCTCGCGTGCATCGGGGCGTCGGGGTCCTCCGCGCCGAGGCCGAGCGCTCGGGCGGCCTCGGGCAGCTGTGCGGCGACGAGTTCACCGCCGACGTCGACCCGTGTCCCGGGCCCGGCCCAGCGGGCCAGCCGTACGGCGCGGGCGAAGAGCGGGGCGCTGAGGGCCTCGCGGGCCAGTTCCGCATCGGAGTGCAGCCGTACCGGCGGCAGCGTGGGGTGCGGCTCTGCGGACATGGGGCGGTTCTCCTCGCGGGCGCGGTGGGGCGGGCGGTGACAGCCCGTCGGCGGGTGCGGCCGGCCGGTGGGCCCGGTCGGGACCGGGGCCGGTACGGCGTGCTGTGCCGGGAGGCCGGGCCGGGGCGGTCGTGCCGTCTTACGGCGACCAAGCGTAGACGCATTTCGGGCGTGCCCGGGGGGTCATCGCCTTTGGTTCATCCCACAGTCAGCTGTCGTATTCCCTGGAGGGCTTGACAACTTTGCTGGCAACCCAGGAAATTGACGCGCGTAGATGTATCGGTGGCCGTCGGCCGCCCGCAGATCTCACCGCGCCGCTCTTGCGCTGTTCCTCCGTTTCCCCCACCTCACACCGGAGTTCCCGCCCATGCGTTCCTCGCATCCCCGTACCGCCGCCGTAGCCGCCCTCGTCGCCAGCGCCCTGGCCACCGGCCTGCTCGCGGGCTCCGCCGACGCGGCCGAAGGCGTCGCGGCCGCCGATCCGATACGCATCCACGACATCCAGGGCAGCACCCGCATATCCCCCCTCAGCGGTCAGCAGGTCGCCGACGTCGAGGGCCTCGTGACCGGCGTGCGCACGTACGGCTCCCGCGGCTTCTGGATCCAGGACCCGGACGGCGACGGCGACGACGCCACCAGTGAGGGCGTGTTCGTCTTCACCGGCTCGGTCCCGACCGTCGCCGTGGGCGACGCCGTCAAGGTCTCCGGCACGGTCGGCGAGTACGTCCCCGGCGGCCTCAACTCGGGCAACCAGTCGGTGACCCAGATCTCCAAGCCGACGGTGACCGTGGTCTCCTCCGGCAACACGCTGCCGCAGGCCGCCGCGATCAACGAGTACACGGTGCCCGGTGAGTACGCCCCGGCCGGCGACCCGGCCGCCGGCGGCAGCATCAACGGCCTCGCCCTGGACCCCTCGCGCTACGCGCTGGACTTCTACGAGTCCCTGGAGGGCATGGACGTCCGTATCGGCACCTCGCGCGTGGTCGGCGCCACCGACCCGTACTCGGAGCTGTGGGTCACCGTGAAGGGCTGGGAGAACGCCGCCCGGCGCGGCGGCACCGTGTACGGCTCCTACGAGTCCCAGAACACCGGCCGGCTCCAGATCCAGCAGCTCGCGCCCGCCGCGCAGCAGCCCTTCCCGGTCGCCAACGTCGGCGACAGGCTGACCGGTACCACCGAAGGGCCCCTGGACTTCAACCAGTTCGGCGGCTACACCCTGGTGGCCCGTACGCTGGGCACGGTCCAGGCGGGCACCCTCGCCCCGGAGAAGACCAAGGCGCAGGCCGCGAACGAGCTCGCGGTGGCCACGTACAACGTCGAGAACCTCGACCCGTCGGATCCGCAGGAGAAGTTCGACGCGCTGGCGAAGGCCGTCGTGGAGAACCTGGCCTCCCCCGACATCCTCGCCCTGGAGGAGATCCAGGACGACAACGGCGCCAAGAACGACGGCACCGTCTCGGCCGGCCAGACGCTCGCGAAGTTCACCGCGGCGATCGCGGCGGCGGGCGGGCCCGCCTACCAGTGGCGGACCATCGACCCGCAGGACAAGAAGGACGGCGGCGAGCCCGGCGGCAACATCCGCCAGGTGTTCCTCTTCAACCCGGAGCGCGTCTCCTTCGTCGAGCGCGCCCCCGGCGACGCGGTGACGGCGACCGGCGTGGTCCAGGAGAACGGCAAGGCCGCCCTCACCCACTCCCCCGGCCGGATCGACCCGGCGAACCCGGCGTGGGCGGACAGCCGCAAGCCGCTGGCGGGCCAGTTCAGCTTCCGCGGCAAGTCGGTCTTCGTGATCGCCAACCACTTCGGGTCCAAGGGCGGCGACGAGGGCCTGACCTCCCACCACCAGCCGCCGGTGCGCTCCTCGGAGGCCAAGCGGCTGCTCCAGGCGCAGTCCGTGAACGGCTTCGTCAAGGAGATCCTGGCGGTCGAGAAGAACGCGAACGTCCTCGTCGTCGGTGACATCAACGACTTCGAGTTCTCGGCGACGACGGACGCGCTGGCGGACGGCGGGGCGCTGTACCCGGCGATCAAGTCGCTGCCGAAGTCGGAGCGGTACTCGTACGTCTACCAGGGCAACGCCCAGGTGCTGGACCAGATCCTGACGAGCCCGTCGATCAAGAAGTTCACGTACGACAGCGTGCACATCAACGCCGAGTTCGCGGCGCAGAACAGCGACCACGACCCGCAGGTGCTGCGCTTCCGTCCGTAGCCGCGCGGATCCCCCGGTCCGCCGGGGGATCCCCCCGACCGCAGAGGGCCCGGCCGCCGTCCCGGCCGGGCCCTCTGCCATGCCCGCGGCTCGGCGGGGGCGGCGCGGTCCGCGGAGGTGGGCGGGATGAGGCTTTCGGCCCTGGCGTGACGCTCGCCACATCCCTGCCCAATGGGCTGGTTGTGGTGTTGAGTGTCTGCCACGCCCGAGCTTGCCCCGCCTTGTACCGTCGGCCCCCTGGAGGACCGTGTGTTCCCCTCCATCTCCCTCGTCCAGGAGATCGGCCTCGCCGTCCTGCTCGTGGCCGCCCTCGTCCGGGTCGCCGGCCTCGGCCACATGCTGTGGGACAGCCGCTTCCACCAGCCGGAGCCGGCCGCCTTCGAGGGCCTGCCGGCCATCCCGGCCCAGCGCACGGCCGCGGCGCACCCGATGGAGTCGGTGGAGCTCACCGAGGCGGAGCAGCAGGCCTTCGCCGGCCTGGTCCGCACCCTCCCCCCGAACTGACCCGCACGCCGCCGGGCGCCCCGCGCCGGCCCGTACGCCGTCGAGCGCCCTCCCGGATCCCGGTAGGG